>JAFAQO010000684.1 GCA_019246375.1 Mycobacterium sp.
TAACACCAAGAAGGTCGCCACACCGCGGGTGGAATCGGGGGCACCTTCGGGCTTGGCGAGGACCACAAACACCTGGCCGTCGCAGTTGGACGCGAACCACTTGAACCCGTTAATGAGCCACGTGCAGCCGTCGCCTTGTCGCGTCGCCGTCGTCTCCAGCGCGCCGAGATCGGAACCACCGGTCCGCTCGGTCAGCAGCTGCGCGGTTTCGCCTTCCCACTCGCCGGAGGCGAACTTGGCGAGCACGTGATCGCGCACGTCGTCCGGCGCGTACGCCGCGACCAGCGATTTGACCATGTTGCCGCCGGTACCCAGGGCGCAACCCATCCCGATGTCGGCCTGATTGAGCAGGTAATTGGACGCGAACAACGGCAGCGATGGGTTGACGCCGGCGCGCCGCGCATCGTCTCGCAGCACCCGCTGGGCGGTGAGCACCGCCCGCTTGGACTCGGTGAACGAGGGCGGCTGGACCACCAGGCTGATGTCATGTCCCCAACGGTCGTAGCGTTCGAGGCGCGGCGGGTTGCGGTCAGTCTCCTCCGCCCAGCGCGCCACGGGACCGCCCATCAACTCGCCAATCCGGGTCAGATGCGGCTCGGCGAAGGCCAGCTCGTCGGGCTGCAGGTAGTAGGCCATCGTGAACTGCAAGCTGGGATCGGTGCTATACCAGTTCAGACCTACGGCGCCGTGATAGTTCTCGGTTCGATAGCGTTCGGACTTCTCCGCAGTAGAGAACGGCAGCCGGTCGACCGCCTCGAGGTCGTACTCGCGATGTTCCGGGTCGCACCGAACCATGCGGTGACGGTACCCGTTGTTTCCTGAAAGTTCACTTTAAGTCGTCAGCCGGTCGGCTGCGGCCTTAATCCGCTCGTCCGGCGCGGTGAGCGCTATCCGAACATGCCGGGTGCCGCTCGGGCCATAGAACTCGCCGGGCGCCACCAGGATGCCGCGCTGCGCCAACCAATGGACAGTGTCGCGACATGGCTCGCCGCGGGTGGCCCACAGATACAAGCCGGCTTCGGAATGATCGACGGCGAAACCGGCGGAGCCGAGGGCGGGCAGCAACAGATCCCGCCGCCGCCCGTAGCGGGACCGCTGCTCGAACTCGTGGGCATCGTCGTCCAGCGCGGCGACCATGGCCGCCTGCACCGGCGCCGGCACCATCATGCCGGCGTGTTTGCGCACCGCCAGCAATTCAGCGACCACCCGCGGGTCGCCGGCGACGAATCCGGCCCGGTATCCGGCCAATGACGAACTCTTCGACAGCGAGTGCATGGCCAACAGGCCCGTGTGGTCGCCGTCGCACACTGATGGATGCAGCACCGACAACGGCTCGCTATCCCAGCCCAGACTCAGGTAACACTCGTCGGAAGCGACCAATGCGCCACGTTCACGCGCCCAGCCGACGACCTTGCGCAGGTGCTCGACGCCGAGAACACGGCCGGTCGGGTTGCTAGGCGAGTTCAGGTACACCAATGCCGGCTGTCGCGGGCCCAGCTGGGTTACCGAGTCCGCGCGCAGCACCTGCGCGCCGGCCAGCCGGGCGCCGACGTCGTAGGTGGGGTATGCCAGCTCGGGCACCACGATCAGATCCGCGGGGCCTAACCCCAGCAGCGTCGGCAGCCAGGCAATGAGCTCCTTGCTACCGATCACCGGCAGCACTGCCGTCTCGGTTATCCCGGTGACGCCGTAGCGGCGGCCCATCGCGGCCACCATCGACTGGCGAAGCTCAGCGGTGCCGGCGGTGGCGGGATAACCGGAGATGCCGCTGGCTTTGGCCAGCGCCTCGCGGATCAGCGGCGCGGGCGGGTCGACGGGTGTGCCGACCGACAAGTCGACAATGCTGTCGGGATGGGCCTCCGCCAGCGCCCTCGCCCCGGCCAGGGTGTCCCACGGGAAGACCGGTAATGCCGCCGACACTGGCGGCCGGCGAGTCCCCAGGCCGCTCAGTCGCCCTCGCCTTGCGGCGGCAGATCCTTGACCACCTGCGGGTCATTCTCGGTTATGCCGACCTTCGCCGCGCCGCCCGGCGAACCAAGCTCGGCGAAGAAGTCGGCATTGATCTGCGTGTACTGGCTCCACTGGTCGGGCACATCGTCCTCGTAATAGATCGCCTCAACCGGGCACACCGGTTCGCATGCCCCACAGTCCACGCATTCGTCGGGGTGGATGTAGAGCATCCGAGCGCCCTCGTAGATGCAGTCGACGGGGCACTCTTCAATACATGCCTTGTCTTTGATGTCAACGCAGGGTTCGGCGATCGTGTACGTCACGAACGTCTCCTCACGGTCTCCTCCATGGTGCTGTTCAGGTAGCTGAAGTCCGTCTCGATTCCTACCGCTTCGTTTGAGGGCGACGCGGTTCCGTTTTTACTGATACTAGACGTTGCATATAAACTCAACTACTACGGCCCCTATGCGAGTTGTTGCAGTGCAACTAGTGGTATAGGTGTTGCATCCGGCGTTTAAGCTGCCCGGATGGCGCTGCCCTACGCGATCTTGGTGTATCGCACGCCTACCGCGGCGCGGTACGCCGCTACATCAGTACCTGGTGCTGCCCGGCGGTATCCCCGCTGAAGAGAGCGCGATCGACTGGCTCGACGAGGTGGTTACGGGCACGAGGCGCGGGTTGCCCACGATTGTGACGTCTGTAGTTCAGTAGCCGCTCAGCAGGCGGCGCACACGCCCCAGAGCCAGCGGCCCAACCCTACTGCAGATTCGAGACGGGTCGGCAGGCCGCCGTCCCCATAGCAGGAGAACACGAGCGGCCGCGTCGGTTTCCAGGGTGGCCGGCCCCTCGGCAGCGACAAGTTCAATGCTGACGGAGTCATTTTCGGCCGCTACAGCCACATCTTCAGCACCCTTCACGCGCAGCCGCGCCTCGATGTGCTCACCGGGCTCGAGCTGCTTAGCACCCTTGGCCAGCAGCGGCTTTCCCACTGCGACGACGCTGTGCTCGGTCATCCAGGGTTGAGCCAGGCGCGCCTGAGCCGCCACATCGTCTCCGGTGATGTCCCAGCCATGCAGCACGAGTTCTTCGCGCATATGCTCGGCGAACCACGGCACCTTCATCGTGCGGCCGGTCCAGGCGACGTCGGTATCGGCGGGAACACCGTCGCCGGCTTCGGCGACTTCGTTGAGGGTTGCCATCCTGTCGTACAGGGCCTCCCACAAGTCCGTGTCGTTCATGGCCCGCAGCGGGCCCTCACGTTCCTCGAAACTGCGCGTGTCGACGGGGCTATTTTCGAGGTGTCCGGCGAGCACCCGGGCGAGTTCCTCGGCGTTGCCGGCCTGATGAATGACGATGTCGCGCACCGTCCACGCTTCACACCAAGTGCCCGCGTCCGGACGCCGCTGCTGGACCGCATCGAGAAAGGGCTGCCACTCCGGAAACCGGTCGCTGTCAACGTGTCGGCTCATCACGCGGCCAGCGGTGCATAGGTGGTGGTGCGTTGACGAGCGGGGCGGCCGATGCCCTCCGCAATCGCGACCAACTCGGGCACCGTCTTGGCCGACCCGAATTGCGAGCCCGCCATTCGCGAGATGGTCTCCTCCATCAACGTACCCCCGAGGTCGTTCGCACCGCCGTTGAGCATCACCTGAGAGCGCTCGACGCCGAGCTTAACCCAACTGGTCTGCACATGAGAGATACGGCCGTGCAACATAATCCGGGCCAGTGCGTGCACAGCGCGGTTGTCCCGATGGCTGGGGCCGGGCCGCGACGCACCGGCCAGATACAACGGCGAATTGTGGTGCACGAAAGGCAGCGGCACGAACTCCGTAAAGCCGCCGGTGCGGTCTTGGATCTTGCGCAGCACATTGAGATGGCCGACCCAGTGCCGGGGACTGTCCACGTGCCCGTACATCATCGTCGACGACGACCGCAGGCCCACCTCATGGGCGGTCGTGATGACCTCGACCCACATCGACGACGGCAGCTTGCCCTTGGTGAGCACCCAACGCACTTCGTCGTCGAGAATCTCGGCAGCGGTGCCCGGGATGGTGTCCAGGCCGGCCTCGCACAGGCTGATCAGCCACTCGCGGATACTGAGCCCGCTCTTGGTCGCCCCGTTGGCGATCTCCATCGGAGAAAACGCATGCACATGCATCGACGGCACCCGCTCCTTGACGGCGCGGACCAGATCGGCGTAGCCGGTGACCGGCAGCTCAGGATCAATACCGCCCTGCATACACACCTCGGTGGCGCCGGCGACGTGGGCTTCCCAGGCACGGTCGGCGACCTGCGCCGTGGACAGCGAATACGCGTCGGCATCGCCCTTGCGCTGAGCGAAGGCGCAGAACCGGCACCCGGTGTAGCAGATGTTGGTGAAGTTGATATTGCGGTTCACCACGAATGTCACGTCATCGCCGACCACGTCGCGGCGCAGCGAATCAGCCAGCGCTGCAACAGCATCCAGCGCTGGACCGTCGGCCATGGCCAACGCCAGGTACTGGGCGTCGGTACAGCCGGCGGGATCGCGTTCGGCGGAACGCAGGGCAGCCAGCACGTCGGTGTCGATGCGCTCGGGCGCACGGGCCGCCAGCTCGTGCACCTGGGCGCGGATCGAATCCCAATCCCCGAACGCACTGTCGATGTCGCTGCGCGCCTCGGTGGTGCGGCCCTCGACGTCGATCGTCGCGTTGAGGTCCACCCGACCGGAGGAGTCCACGTCGTCGGGCTCCTGCCACGGCAGCCCGACAGGGTCGACGTCGCGAGCCAGCCCAGTGGCCGGATCGGCCAGCGCCGCGACATGCCCGCGCACCCGCGGGTCAATCCACGCTGCCCCCGCCTGCACATACTTGGGCTGCGCGGCCAGCCGTTGCACTAAGTCATAACCGGCGTCCGCGGTGACGGCAGCCAGCTCGTCCAAAGCGGGCCAGGGCCGTTCGGGATTGACGTGGTCCGGCGTCAGCGGCGAGACACCGCCCCAGTCGTCGACACCTGCGGCGAGCAGCGCCAGGCACTCATCCCTGGACACCAGGTTCGGCGGCGCCTGGATGCGCATTCCGGGACCGAGCACCAGTCGCGCGACCGCCACCGTGGCCGCAAAGTCGTCGATACCCGTGTCGGGCACCGAAGCCATCGCGGTATGCTCCTTCGCCCGGAAGTTTTGCACGATCACTTCTTGGATGTGCCCAAACTCTTTGTGCGACTTGCGGATAGCGTGCAACGTATCAGCACGTTCGTCGAGCGTCTCACCGATCCCGACCAACAGGCCCGTCGTGAACGGAATCGACAGCCGGCCCGCGTCGGTCAACACGCGCAACCGCACGGCCGGGTCTTTGTCCGGGCTGCCGTAATGCGCCAAGCCTTTGGTTTCGAACAGCCGCCACGATGTCGTCTCCAGCATCATGCCCATCGAGGGCGCGACCGGTTTGAGCCGCGACATCTCCGACCAGCTCATCACGCCCGGATTCAGGTGCGGCAGCAGGCCGGTCTCCTCCAGCACGCGGATCGCCATCGCCCGCACGTAGGAAAGTGTGGAGTCGTAGCCGCGTTGCTCTAGCCATTGCCCCGCTTCCGGCCAGCGATCCTCAGGGCGGTCACCCAGTGTGAATAGTGCTTCCTTGCAACCTACTTCGCCACCGCAGCGCGCGATGTCGACAATCTGGTCGGGTTCGAGATACATACCCGCCCCGTGGGCACGCAGCTTACCCGGCACGGTGACGAATGTGCAGTAGTGGCAGGTGTCACGGCACAGGCGGGTGACCGGGATGAACACTTTGCGTGAGTAACTGACCGGCAGCCGACCGTGGGAACCGCGTCGCCCGGCGGATTCCAGGCCGGCGTCGCGCACCCGGGCCGCGCTCCTGCACAGATCGGCAAGATCGTCTCCACGTGCGGTCATCGCAAGGGCCGCCTCGTCGGCGTTTAGCGTCACCCCGTCTCGGGCCCGCCGCAAAACACGCCGCAGCCCGCTGGAGCTGGCAGGTGTTGATGTCACGGGAATGGCCGGGCTGGGCAGGTCGGTGATACCTCGCGGTTTCAGAGCCACGTCCCCATAACGTGCGCTCGCTGGGAAATCATCCGCATCTTTCACTGTCTCCACACATCTGCGGCTGGCATGTTCGTCAGATTAAACCTCACTGCAGCTGGGTGAGCCACAGCATGGCACGCTTACTCGGCGGGCCGTCCCGACTCGACCGGTCTCGTCAGGGGCCGTCGCCGCCACAGCACCCACACCGGCGGGGCGATGCCGAGCGTGATCAATAGCAATGTGCGGAAAATCCCCAGCCGACGGTCGTCGAAAATTATGTCGTCACCCGGGCCGCCTAATGTCATCGCCGCTACCGTCAGCAGCCAGGTCCACAACGGCAACGCCGCCACCCGCGCCGACGTCGTCCATCGCGTGGCGGCCCATACCAGGGCCGCGTTGACCAGACCACTGATCAACGCGCTAATGGGAAAGGGTATCGACCCGATGTAGACGGGCAGGAGCAGGGCGCCGGCCAGTGCGGACAGAATGCCGTCGACGGCCAGCAACGTCAGGACGACGATACGGACGGCTGGATCCGGCGTCTCGGTATCGTCTGTGGACCCGGTGGTTGGCTTGGTGGCGGTCAGGTCGGGATGCTGTCGATCTGCGAGTAGATCGAGGCGATCACCCACTGGAAGTTGTCGTGTCGGTCCTGCCGGTGCTGCATGTTCGGGTCCGTGTCGGGGTCCATTCGGGCTCCTTCCGTCGCTGCTGATTCGCAGCCTACCGCGGCGCGGACGCGGTGCTGCCGACTCCGGCGACTAGATCGGTTCCCGCCGCGCTCCTTGCCGTGGCCGCCCGAGTAGCAGAGTTGTAGACGCCTCCGACTACTAAATCAGAGAAAGCTACTCTGCGCCAATGAGAATGCCACCGGCTAACATCTCAGCATGGCACAGCCGACCAAAGCCGTCCGGAGCCGCCGACGGGGAAAAGCGCTCGAGCACGCACTGTACGACGCGACACTGGCCGAACTTGGCGACGCGGGGTATGCCGGGCTGACCATGGAAGGAATTGCGGCGCGGGCCCACACCGGCAAAGCGGCGTTGTATCGACGCTGGTCCACCAAGCATGCGTTGGTGCAAGCGGCCCTGCTTTACGCGCTGCCGCCGTTGCCTGAGCCCCGTGCCGACCGGTCGGCGCGGGAGAACCTCCTGGCCGTCTTCACCGCGCACTGCGATGTGCTTGCCGGCAAGACTGCATTTCCGAGCATGGCGATCATCGGTCAGCTGATCCATGAACCAGAACTCCGGGCCATCTTCGCCGACGCTGTGGTAACTCCCCGCCTGCGGATCATCGAATCCATCCTGCGGACCGGCGAACGCAACGGCGAGGTCGACTCGGCAACACTTACTCCGCTGACCGCACGAGTTGGCCCCGCATTGATCAACCATCAATTGATGCTCACCGGCGCTCCGCCGAACCGGCGCCAACTCGTCCGAATCGTGGAGACCGTGATACCGCACGCCGCGCCGGTGGGAGCCCGCTCAGGCTAGTCGAGGCGAGTAGCCGCGACCGCCCAGATCGGGAAGTGCACCCGATGGTTTTCCAACAGCGGCCCAAGGACTTTTAGCCGCTCTTGCATGGGCGTAAACCGCGCTGCCATCGCGGGATTGGAACGCATCATGGTGGTCGTGAAGGCAAACGTTTCCGGGCTGAATACACCCACGTAGGTCGAGGTCCCCACATAGTCGACGCGCCATCCGCTGCCGCCGAGCACTCGCTCGAAGTTGTCGGCCGGCAGGCCGTCGAACTGCAGACCGTTGACATTGTGGCGCCCGAATTCGAACATGAATAGCCGCGCACCGGGCTTGGTAACCCGGTGCAGCGCCTGGGCGTAGCGTTGTTGGGTCTCCTCGTCGTCGAGGAACACGTGGTAGAAGGCGCTGTCGACCACGGTGTCGAACCGGCCGTCGAACCCGTCGAGTTTGGTTGCGTCGGCCACCTGGAAGTCGACTTGCACGCCGGCACGCTCGGCGTTGCGTTTGGCCCGCTCGATCGCTGAGGGTGACCCGTCGATGCCCGTCGTCGAATAACCGTGCGCCGCATAGTGAATCGCGTGATAGCCGGGACCGGTGCCTGGGTCGAGCACTTCACCGCGTACCGCCCCGTAGGCAACCAACTGCTGCACAACCGGCTGCGGGCCACCGATATCCCAGGGAATCAGCTGCTCGCTCGACCGTTCGCCACCGTAGATCTCTTCGAACATCGGGTCGACGTTGTCTGCCATGGTTACTCCTCACCTGATCGACGAGCAGTTCGTAACCAACACCGACCGAGCCTACCGTGTGCAGGGAACGCTAGCGGCTATTACAGCGGAAAGGGCGGACAGTCACAAGGGTGGCCCGCCTTCCAATATGGCGCTTCGCCGTTATTGTGCGATCTTGATCCACTGTCCGGCGTCGCCGACGATCCCGACCGGCACCGCGCCGGAGAGACTGACGTTCTGCAGGCTCGGACCGGCGGCGACAATCGTGGTGTCCTGCAGGATCGGCAACACCGTCGACATGTTCCACAGCCGCGGCTCGACAGCATCGATCACGTCATTGATGCTCTTAGTGCCATTGAGGGCAGCGTCGATATTCGACTGGATGTTGTGATCACAGATGCCCGTGAGGTTCGACGGCGCCTGGACCAATGCACCCGGCTCGGCGGCCCGGCTCGGCGCTGTCGACGTCGGGGTCGTTGCATTGGCGGTCGTGCCGGTCGATGACGGGGGCGCCGGGTCGGGTTTGGTCGTCGTCGGCGCACCCGATGTCGACACCGCCGTGGCCTCCAATGCCGGGCAGCCGTAACGCGAGGCCAGCAGCGTCGCCAAATTTCCGCCGGCTTGGTGCCAGCCGACGATCGCGTCAACCCGGTTGTTGACCAGTGCGTCGCGGTAGAGCGCCACCGGGTCCAGGGCCAGCACGGTCGCGGCGATACCGACGTTGCGCAGCTGGTCGGCGGCCGTATTGGCCACTGCCACCGAGGTCGGGTCATTCGCCGCCACCCCGAGCACCAGTGACAGCTGCTTTCCGTCCTTGCTGATGCGACCACGGGTGATCTCCGGAGGCCCGGTATTGACCGGCGCTGCCCCCGGCGAATCGGCCGCCGGTGGCGCCATCGACGGAGAAGTGTCGTTCTCGATCTGGTAGCCGGACGACTGCAACAGCGCCATCGCTGCTGCTTTGGTCATCGCCGGCGGCGCAGTCGGCACATACCCGGGATCGCTCGGTGCGCGGATCTGCGCCTGATCCAGCGTCACGGTGTTGTCGCTGCCGGCGCCCACGGCGGCGAGCAGGTCAACATCGAGTAGTCCCAGAATCGCTTTGCGGACCGAGGTATCGGCCAGCTTAGGCTGATTGGCGCGCAGCGTGAGTTGCATGACCCGCGGCGTCATGATCCGCGCCGTCCGCACATCGGGGATCGCGGACAACTGAGCGAACGCCGCAGAGCCGCCGTGCACCTGAGCCACCTGAGTGTCGCCGTTGCGGATCGAATCGGCCAGCGCGGCCGGCGCCCCGGCCCGGCGAAAGAGGATGAGGTCCGGACTGGCAGGCGGAGCCCAGTACCGGTCGTTGCGGGCGAGCAGGATCTCGTCGCGCTGCGGGTCGATGTTCTCCACCCGGAACTGCCCACCGGTCACGGGCAGTGCCCGCACCAGCCCGGCGGGGAAACCACCCGGCACGTCCTTGACGATGTGCGCCGGCAAGATGTTGCGGAACAACTCGCGCCAGGCTGGATAAGGTTGCGCGAACGTGACGACCGCCTGCTTGCCGCCATCAATCGATTGCACGCCGGTGATCAGGTCATAGCCGGCCGGGTCGACCACACCGGGCTGACTGACCATCTGCCGCCACAGATACCAAAAGTCGTCGGCGGCGATGGGGGCGTTGTCCGTCCACTGTGCCTCGGGCCGGATCTTGTAGGTCACCGTGAACGGGCTGTCATTGGTCACATCGGCAGACACCAGCAAGGTCGGGTCCATCTCCCAGCGGGACCCGGTCGGCGTGCTGGGGTCGGGTATGGGCCGGAAGGCGCTGGGGAGCACCAGCGCGCTGATCGCCGCGTTGACCGCCGACAGATCCGACAACAAATGCGGGTTGAAGCCCGCGCCGATCGAGTCGATACCCATAATGATCTGGGTGATCCGCTGCGGGGGCGGCAACGTGCTCCGCGACGTCTCGGTACTTTGCGGCGCCGGCGGCGGGCTGACGGTACAGCTGACGACCACCAACGCCGACGCCGAAATCAGCGCGCCGACCGTTACACGGGCGCGGCGACCTCGTTTCGGCACGTCCATTAGGGTATCGGGGTCTCGGACCCCATCGGCGCATGACGCTAGTGTGCCGAGAGTGAATCTGCTGCGAGCGTTCATGCTCGCGGGCCACAGGACATCTCGGACACCTGTATTAGCCCCGCGCTTTGGCACGGGCCCGGCTGCGGGCGCGCGCCGTGGCGTCCAACTCGACCTTGCGGACTCGGACCACCTCGGGAGTCACTTCCACGCACTCGTCGGGTGCGCAGAACTCCATAGCCCGCTCGAGATCGAGTTCGATCGGCTTGGCTTGCGTCTCGATGACATCGGCGGTCGAGGACCGAATATTGGTCAGCTTCTTCTCGCGTGTGACATTGATATCAAGGTCCTCCGGGCGCGGGTTGACGCCGACGACCATGCCCTCGTAGGTCTCCTGCCCGGGCTCGACGAAGAACTGGCCGCGATCGGCCAGCTGAATCAGCGCGAACGGTGTGATGGTGCCCGACCGGTCGGATACCAGTGACCCGGTGTGCCGGGCCCGGATCTCACCAGCCCAGGGCCGGTAGCCGTCGAACACGGCGTTGCCGATGCCGGTGCCGCGGGTCTCGGTGAGGAAATCGGTGCGCCACCCGATCAGCCCCCGGCTGGGCACGACGAAGTCCATCCGGACCCAGCCCGCGGCGTGGTTGGTCATCTCTTCCATCCGGCCCTTCCGGGCGGCCATCAGCTGGGTGATGGCGCCGACGAATTCGTCGGGACAGTCGATGGTCAGTGCCTCGAACGGTTCG
>JAFAQO010000103.1 GCA_019246375.1 Mycobacterium sp.
AACGCGATCGACTACCTCTACGCCGAACGGAACAACAAAGCCGCCGCGTTCGTCAGCTACGGCTCAGCGAGCGGTGCGAGGGCCGTTGAACACCTCCGCGGCATCTGCTCTGAACTGCAGATCGCCCACGTCCGACAACAGGTCTCCTTCAATCTGTTCACCGATTTCGAAAACATGACCACCTTTGCACCCACGCCGCTGCACAAGCCTCTCGCCGACGCGATGTTCGCTCAGCTCGAAAGCTGGGCGCGCGCCATGAAGACCATCCGCCAGCCGACCTGAGGAAACCCGAACAATGCTCGAGAAGCACGCGGCCGGTGACAAAATCGATCCGTTGCACCCCTACCACGACGCAGTGTGCCTGAACCGGGCGCACACTGCCATCGTCGCCGAGTGGCCAGCGGGCACGTTCCTGGAAAACTTGGCCCGCGACCCCGATGGCCAATCCTGGCTGGTGACATCACCGTCGGATCGGGCCGTATACCGTGTCAGCCCAGGCGGGTCAGTTTCTGTTGCGGCACAGTTCGATCGGACACCTACCGGCATCGTGGCGCACGCCGTCATAGGCACCCTCTGCGCCGTTGGCACTCAAGGCCAACCCGACTGGCACCTCTACCGAATCACGGCCACCGGCGCGCAACCTGTCTGTGCGCTGCCCAACGTGTTGGGCGGCAACGGGATGACGTGGTCGGGTGACCGGCTCCTGGTCGCCGACTCAGGACGAAGCGTGATCGTCACCGTCGACGTGACCGCCGGCACCGCCGACATCTGGCTACAACATCCGCTGCTGACCACTGTTGATGCCCAATCACCACTGCCGGGAATCAACGGCCTCGACACCCACGGGGGATGGGTGCTGATGAGCTCCAGTGACCGCGGCATGATCCTGCGGGTGCCCGCGGCAGGCACACAACCCGCCGCAGATCTCGAGGTGCTCGCCGAACGTCTGGTCGGCGATGACTTCGCGGTAGCACCCGATGGCCGGATCTTCATCGCAACGCACACCTATCACAGCGTGTTGTGCCTGTACCCCGACGGACACCGCGAAGACATCGCCGACCACACCGACGGGGTCGCCGGCCCGACCGCGGTCGCTATCGCCGATCAACCCGCACCGGCGCTGTACGTCACCACCAGCGGCGGCTTGCTCAGCCCACCCGACGGCCAAGTGGAACCGGCCCGGCTGCTGCGGTTAGACGCCCTGCCGACCAAGCCGAACGCTTAACGGGGCGGGGATACAGGTGATCGGCGAATACCACTGCGACGTCGTGGTTGTCGGAGGATCCCTGGTGGGGTCCGCCGCAGCGATGTTTTTGGCCCAGCATGGCTTGTCTGTGTGCCTGCTGGAACGACGCCCGACAGCGTCACCGCACCCTCGCGCGCGTGGCATCAGTGTCAGGACGATGGAGCTCTACCGGGCCGCGGGTATCGAACCCGACATCCGCCTCGCGGGTGAAGACGACTTCCAGTTCGTCCTCGGAGACACTCTCACCGGCCCCCACCAGCCCGTCCCACGCATCGACGCGGAGACGATGAGCCGGTTGAGCCCGACGACACCGTATTCGTGCGACCAGAACAAGGTCGAACCGATCCTGCGCCGACGCGCCGAAGAACTCGGCGCCACCATCTATTTCGGCAGCGCCGCCACCGCGATCGAACAGACCGACGACGACGTGACCGTGCTTGTCGAAACCCGCTCAACGCCGCATGATCAGCAACCACAATCGGCGCCACCACGTCGCATCTGGGCGCGGTATCTCGTCGCCGCCGACGGCGCCAACAGCAAGCTGCGCAGCAAGGCCGGCATTGGCCGGCACGGACGCGACGTCCCCGGTGTCGGTTTAAGCGCACTGTTCGAAGCCGACCTCGACGACGCACTGCGAGGACGTCACGTCAGCGGGCTGATCGCAGCCAACCACGGTGCCGTGCTATTCCCGAAAGGCACTGTGCGAGAACATCACTGGCTGGGCCTAACCCCGCGCCCAGAACAAGAGAACCTCGACGACGACACGGCATCCACCGCCGCGATCTCAGCGATCAGATCCGTCGTCGGGGACCCCACGTTGGCGGTCCACCTATGCAGCGTGCTGACATGGAAGACTGGGGCCTACGTCGCCGACCGCTATCGCGACAGACGCATGTTTCTCGTCGGCGACGCCGCCCACATAATGCCGCCCTACGGCGGCTTCGGCGGCAACACCGGAATCGCCGACGCCCACAACCTCGCCTGGAAGCTGGCCGCCGTCTGCACCGGCGAAGCGCCGGACGCACTGCTCGACACCTATGAGCGAGAACGCTTACCCATCGCCGAATTCACCGTCGACCGCGTAATGAACCGCGGTTTCGGCCCCCGCAGCGCGGAGTCGACGCCGGTTCCCCCGCAACAAACCGCAGCCCACATCAGCCTCGGCGATCGTTATCCCACGCAAGGCACAGAACCAACCCACCGGCCCTATAGTGACCCCACCGTTTCCGCAGTGACACCGGGTATGCGAGCGCCACACGTGCGCCTGCGCGAGCCCGCCGTCAGCACCCTAGATCTGCTCGACCCCCGCGGCTTCACCTTTCTGACCTCCGACGAGAGTGGCTTCGCTGCTGCGCTGCAATCCCAGACCGTGCGCGGCGTCCGGGCCTGTGTGGTGCGCCAAACAGATGTCCTCGATGTTGCGGCTTGGGAAAAGCTATACGCGAATACCGCCACTGGCGGGGTCCTGATTCGCCCCGACGGGATCGTCGGCTGGTGCACAGACGACGCACCACCCGAACCGGGCGCCGCAGTCGCGGCCGCACGGGCACGCTGCCTTACCTACGACGACTTCCCAGCCTCCCGCCACATTGACATCGACGGTGAGTAAACCAACTGCTTCTCGGCACCGCGCCGACAATCGGCGCGCGACTACGGATCTTCCAGTCGCCCCTCCGCGACT
>JAFAQO010000105.1 GCA_019246375.1 Mycobacterium sp.
GTGGAAGCCTCGCCGATCAATCCGTCAGACTTAGGCCTTCTCATTGCAAGCGCGGACATGAGTACTGCGACGGTCGCGGGCACGCCTGAACGTCCCGTCGTCACCGCCTCAGTCGGAGAGGCCACCCTAGGGGCGCTATCGGCGCGACTGGATAAGTCGCTGCCGGTGGGTAATGAGGGTGCAGGTACCGTGGTGGCGGCGGGGGCGTCCTCAGCAGCCCAGGCCCTCGTCGGAGAAACGGTGGCGATCGCGGGCGGCGCGATGTACACGCAATACCGAGCGGTCGACGCGTCCGCATGTCTGGTCCTGCCCGAGGGGACTACAGCAAGGGACGGGGCATCGTCCTTCGTCAATCCGATGACGGCACTCGGAATGACCGAAACCATGCGCCGCGAAGGACATTCGGGCCTCGTGCACACCGCCGCGGCGTCGAACCTTGGCCAGATGCTGGTCAAGCTCTGCCAGAAGGACGGGATACCGCTGGTCAATATCGTCCGTAAGCCCGAGCAGGAGAAGCTGCTGAGGTCGCTCGGCGCATCCTATGTCTGCAACTCGGCATCGCCGTCGTTCTCGACAGACCTCGTCGAGGCTCTCAGAGCGACATCCGCGACGCTCGCTTTCGACGCGACGGGTGGTGGAACGCTGGCAAGCCAGATCCTCAATGGCATGGAGGAGGCGGCGAGCTCGACTGCGGCGGAGTACTCACGCTACGGGTCGAGCGTCCACAAGCAGGTGTACATCTACGGCGCACTCGACACCGGTCCCACGGTGCTTACCAGGAACTTCGGGATGGCTTGGGGCGTCGGCGGGTGGCTGCTGACCCCATTTCTTCAGGGCGCAGGGGCCGAGACCTTTGGTCGGCTGCGCGCTCGGGTGGCCGCGGAGCTCACCACGACGTTCGCGAGTAGCTACACCCGGGAGGTTTCACTTGCCGGCATGCTCAATCCCGATGCGTTCAACGAATACGTCAAGCGAGCGACCGGCGAGAAGTTCCTCGTGACTCCGCACGCCCTCTCCTAACTGCGCAGCCACTCGCCCCCGAGAGCTACCGGGACGGGGCCGAGCCGCAGGCGCCCATGTTAATCCGGTTGTGTCGGTCGCGGATTGGCTGCCTGGCAGACGCGCGGGCACAGGAATGACTGGCCACAAGGTCGCGGCCTACACGCTCGCCCAGATTGTCGGCGGCAGCGTCGGCGCAGTGCTCGCGAATGTGATGTTTGACCGGCGCGCATTGAGATTGCTACGAAGGCACGACTTTCGACGGGCCACCTTGTCGGCGAAGTCGTGGCTACAGCGGGTTTGATCGCGGTAATCTTCGCGGCGGCGAGGTATGCCGGACGAAGATGAGTTCAACGCCATCGAGACCATCAACCCGCTCGCCTTGGTTCGTGGCAACGATTGCGACCCGATCATGGATGCCGAGCTGCTCGATCCCGATCGCACCGACTTGCCTAGCTCGAAGGCAAAGCGATCGAATCGCGCCGGCCGCAGGACATACACCTCCAGAGGCGTTTGACCCGGGCGCCCTGTGGCGGGTTACCTCTCCTGAGACTGTGACCGCGGCACGCCGGCGAGTGCAGGTTGCTCGGTGCGGAATCCCGGTCCGGGCTCGGGGGTGATGTTGCGTGCGGTGATCGCTTGCCCGCAGTGGGCGCACACAAGAACCGGTTCGGCGATGTGACCGCACAGCTGGTGGCGCAACACGATCGGCGGACCGTTGGGGTGCGGGACGTGTTCATCACCCCACTGCATGAGGACGACGATCGCAGAAAACAGGTCTCGGCCGGAGTCGGTCAGCCGGTATTCGTGACGGTCTGGATCGCGGGCGTAGGGCACCTTTTCCAGCAGGCCGTTCTGCACAAGGGCGCGCAGGCGTGATGACAGCGTGGGGCGCGGAATGCGCAGGTTGCGGGCCAATTGGCCGAAGCGGCGCACGCCGAAGAACGCTTCGCGCAGGATCAGTAGCGTCCATCGCTCGCCGACGACTTCTAAAGTCCGCGCAATGGACTCGGCGTGGAAGCGGTGAGTCAGGTCCGGGTAATCCATGGTTTCACCAATGTACCGGTTCATAAAATGAACCGGTAGTGGTAACGTACTTGAACCAGTCACGTCGTCGGTGAAAAGTGAGGCCGTATGCAGGACACCGAAGTCACGACCCTGCCCGTAGGGATGCGCACCCGCGAGATAGCCGATTTAGCACGCAGCTTGGCAGATCAGATCGACGCCGACCGCAAACTTCCCGCCGAACTCGTCAGCGCGCTGCGGGACTCGGGTCTGCTGCGCGGGGGTGCGCCGGTCGAGGTGGAAGGTCTGGAGCTGGCGCCGGGCACGGCCTTGCGCTGCGCCGAGGAGGTGGCGCGCGGGGACGCGTCGGCCGGCTGGTGTGTGTCGATCGCGATCACCAGCAGCCTGCTGGTCGCCTATCTGCCGCCGGTAAGCCGTGACGAGCTCTTCGGCCACGGGCGGGGCGTGGCGGCGGGTGTGTGGGCGCCGCAGGGCAAGGCCCGGCCAGCCCCGGGCGGCGTGGTGGTCTCTGGGCGTTGGGCGTACTGCAGCGGCATCACCCACGCCGACGTGATGTTCGCCGGGTGCCTACTCGACGACCGGCCGGTCGTGGTCACCCTGCCCACCGCGGAGCTGCAGGTTCTCGACACCTGGCACACCCTCGGCCTACGCGGCACCGGGAGCCACGACACCGTGGCCGATGACGTTTTCGTCCCCAATGAGCGGGTGATCTCGATATTCGACGGGCCGCTGATCTACCGGCCGTTGTATCGATTCCCGCCGTTCGGGTTCTTTGCGGCGTGCATCACCGCGGCCGCGATGGGCAATGCCCGCGCCGCAATTGAGGATTTGGTCGAGCTGGCCGGTGCCAAGAAGAGTGCCGCGTCGACTCGCACACTCGCCCAGCGTCCTACCATCCAGGCGGCGGTCGCCGCCGCCGAATCGGCGCTGGAGGCTGCGCGTGCGCTGTACTACCAGTCCATCGAAACTGCCTGGCGGGCAAGTCAAGACGAGCCGCAGGTGCCTGTGCAGGCACGTACCCGGCTTCGCCTTGCCGCGACCCACGGGGTGCGCACCGCCGCCGATGTGGTGCGCACCATGTTCGACCTCGCCGGCGGCAGCGCCATTTACGATGGGGCACCGCTGCAGCGACGTTTCCGTGATGCCTTCACCGCCACCGCGCACTTCCAAGTCAACCAGGCATCATTCGAATTGCCGGGCCGCATCCTGCTGGATCAGCCCACCGAAGTGGCAATGCTGTGAGGGAGCGAATCGAGGCAGCGCTGCCGTTTTGGCTGGACCGCCCCGAAGTGGAGGCGCTGCAGATCGCCGAGGCGGCCAGCCGCGCCGGGCTGACCGGGTTGTGGATCGGCGAGATGGCCAGCTTCGACGCCTTTTCGTTGGCCACCGCCATCGGTACGCGTGCACCGGGTTTGTGGATCAAGCTAGGACCGCTGCCCGTCAGCGTGCGGACCCCGGTCACGATCGCGCTAGGTGCAAGCTCGGTCGCCTCGCTTACCGGCAGCGAAATCGATGTCGCGCTGGGTGCCTCCAGTCCAATCATCGTGACCGGCTGGTACGGCCGCGAGTGGTGGCACAGCGAAGCCCGCATGCGCGAAACCATCCAGTGCCTGCGGCCGATCCTGCGCGGCGAGCGCGCCGATTATGACGGGCGCTATGTCCGCAGTCACGGTTTCCGGCTGCGCCACCCACTGCCGCGCACCCGCATCGCGGTCGGCGCGTTCGGCCCCACGATGACGCGTCTGGCCGCTGAGCTCGCCGACGAGGTGGTGCTCAACCTGGCGACGCCGCAACGAG
>JAFAQO010000111.1 GCA_019246375.1 Mycobacterium sp.
GACGCTGCTGGCCGGGGTGGGCGTCGAATATCGCCTCGCGCGGATTGCGGCCGGCTGCTGCGAGGCGGTGTACATGTACAGCGCGATGCGCTGGGTCGTGTTCCGTCGCTCACGGGAGCCCGAGGCAGCGTGAAACCTGCGGCTGTCTGCCGGTAAGCTACCCCGCGGTGGCGTGTCCGAGCGGCCTAAGGAGCACGCCTCGAAAGCGTGTGACGGGTAACCCCCGTCCGAGGGTTCAAATCCCTCCGCCACCGCCGATATGATGAGTCGGGACATCGTTCACGGTTTTGTTTGTGGTTGGTAGTCCTTGGCCGGGTTGAGGCGAAGTTCTCGCAGTAGTTGTCCGTCGGTGGTCACGACCTGAATGTGTAGGTCGTGAATTACGACCAGGACGTTTGCGCCGGCGTGCCTGCGGACCATCCCGATGTGGTGTAGGCGGCTGTTGTGGCGCAGGGTGCGGTTGCCGTTGCTGTCGATGCGGTCAATCATCCACTAGCGAGAGAACTAACCATTTAGCGAGGACTGCGGCTGTCACTGACCGGAACCGACCCTTTGAGCACCGAGAGCTTCCCGTCCGCAACTTTCAGAATCGCTACCTCAGCTGCCAGGAACAGGATGATGGTGATGAGGATCAATGTGAATAGACCGAGCACGTTCATTCCCCCTGATCTGCCCTGACCCTGATCCTCCTCTGTTTTTCCGGCTGCGCAGTGGATAGTCGGTAGCCTCTGGAAGAACGTTGGGTGCTGCGTTAACCCTGGAGCCACTCGCCTTTAACGTGCGGGGCCGCCGCCGGCTGCTGATTCACAGCCCGCGGGTTTCAAAGATCCGATCCAGCGCCAACGCCGTCTCCGCCGAACCGAGCCGCTCCTCAGCCTGGCTAGACCGCTGATCCCGGCCTCCGCGCCAGATGGCTGTTTCGACCGCCCCAGATCTCTGGAACTACGGTTGGTCTAACAGCCGCAAGGGATGCAAGCCGTCGACCGCGCCGACGAACGGCGGGTGGATGCTATAGCCGAGCATGCGGCGAATGTCATCAGAGACCGTTCGAGCGATCTCGCGCGACACCGAGAGGGTGAAGGCCTCCATCGGCCGCAACCACGGTTGGCAGTATTGGGCGGTGACGGCAAGACGCTCGCGGGTGGTGGTGTTGGCGCCTCCGCCATGCCAAAGGGTCCCCACGAAGAAGACGCATGAGCCGGCGGGCATAACCACCGGTAGCGCATCATCTTCGGGGCCCGGCCGCCGCTTGCCCCAGCGGTGGCTGCCGGGTATGAGCACCGTTGCGCCATTGTCGGCAGCGAAGTCGTCAATCGCCCAGATCGTCGCGGCCGCCAACGGCGCACGTGGACGCGGAATCGGGTAGAACCCGTCGTCGTGGTGAGCCAGCTGCGCGGATTCTCCAGGCTGAACGTTGATGGCCTGCAATGCTGAAAGCAGGTAGTTGGGCATGAGCAACCGATCGAGCACCGCCAGCACCCGCGGATGATCGACAAGCCGGTCACACACGCGGGTCCTGCTCAGCACGCTGTAGATCCGTTGGGTGCGCCGCCCCTCGAAAGAGTTGCGGCCGGTGTGCCCCAGCCAGGGGCGCACAACGTCACGAATCTGCCGACACTCTTCGGCGCTGAGCAGGTTCTCCCAGACGACGTAGCCGTCGCGGTCGAGGGCCGCCAAGTCGGCCTCGACAATGGCGCTGTCGATTGAGCTTCCGCTACTCGATGTCCGCTTGTATCGCAGCGCCAGATCGCCTCTGAGGTCCTCCAGCGTTGTGACGGGCTCGTCGTTGATGTTCATCTCTACTCGTCCCTATTCTGCTGGCACACCGACGGCGCCGGCGGCCTCTAGCAGCCAGCGCTGCGTCGCGACCGCTCGTGGGTTGCCTTCCCCGCTATGACCACACATTAGGCCGAGTTCGGTTCAAATCCTTCCGCCACCGCCACATTTTTCCCGACCGTGTCCATCCACGGCCTCTTGCCGACGCGGCGCGGTGTAATGGGCTGATGGAACTGATGGCGCCCACTGATTCCGTGTTCCTACTCGTCGAATCGCGCGAGCACCCCATGCACGCGGGCGGCTTGCAATTGTTCGAGCCGCCGGAGGACGCCGGGCCGGAATTTGTCCGGGAGCTCTATGACGCGCTGATGTCGAACGAGGACTTTCAGCCGACGTTCCGTAAGCGGCCGGCGAGGTTATTGGGCGGAATCGCCAACGTGGGGTGGTCCTACGACGACGACATTGACCTCAGCTATCACGTCCGGCGATCAGCGCTGCCCCCGCCGGGGCGGGTGCGTGACCTGTTCGAGCTGACCGCTCAGCTGCACGGCAGCTTGCTGGATCGGCACCGCCCGCTGTGGGAAGCCCACTTTGTGGAGGGACTAAACGACGGCCGGTTCGCCCTGTACACGAAGTTTCACCACGCCCTGATCGACGGTGTCTCGGCGCTCAAGCTCATGCAGCGCTCGCTGTCAACCGATCCGCACGACCCCGAAGTGCAGGCGATCTGGAGTCTGCCTCGGCGACGGCACTCGGGTGGGCGTTCGCGGCTGCAGGCGCTGACCCAGGTCGCGGGATCTATTCCGACACTTGGCGCTTCGACCGTATCGCTGGCTCGCGCCGCGTTTTTCGAGCAGCAACTGACCTTGCCGTTCGCCGCGCCGCGCACCATGCTCAACGTCCGCATCGGCGGCGCCCGCCGCTGCGCGGCCCAGTCGTGGTCGCTGGATCGCGTCAAAAGCATCAAGCAGGCCGCCGGCGTCAAGGTCAACGATGTCATCCTCGCGATGTGTGCCGGTGCATTGCGCTACTACCTGATCGAACAAAATGCGCTACCGGACGCGCCGCTGGTCGCGATGGTTCCGGTGAGCCTTCGCACCAAAGAGGAATCCGACAGTGGGGGAAACCTGGTGGGAAGCATTTTGTGCAACCTGGGCACCGACATCGAAGACCCGGCGAAACGGCTGGAGACGATCAGCGCCTCGATGCGCGGCAACAAAAAGGTCTTTTCCGAGTTGCCCCGGCTGCAGGCGCTCGCGTTGTCGGCATTCAATATCGCGCCGCTGGCCCTGACAACGGTCCCGGGCTTCGCATCGTCTGCGCCGCCGCCGTTCAATCTCGTCATATCGAACGTGCCCGGCCCGGCAGAGCCGATGTACTGGCATGGCGCGCGCCTCGACGGCAACTATCCGATGTCCATCCCCGCGGACGGCCTCGCGCTAAACATGACAGTGGTGCAAAACGCCGACAATCTCGACTTCGGGCTGGTGGGATGCCGGCGCAGTGTCCCGCACCTGCAGCGACTGCTCGTGCATCTGGAGATCTCGCTTAAAGAGCTGGAACGTGCGGTCGGCGTCTAACACCCATGCCCAAGCTCAGCGCGGGTCTCCTGCTGTACCGGGTCAACGAAGGAGTCGTCGAAGTCCTCTTAGCGCATCCCGGCGGTCCGTTCTGGGCCAAAAAGGACGACGGCGCATGGTCGATTCCCAAGGGTGAGTACGCAACTGGCGAGGATCCGTGGGTGGCGGCGCAGCGCGAGTTCGTCGAGGAGATCGGTCTGGCGGTGCCGCCGGGACCCCGAATCGACCTCGGGGCGTTGAAGCAATCCAGCGGCAAAATCGTCACCGCCTTCGCTGTTCACGGTGACCTGGACATCGCCGATGCGCACAGCAATACCTTCGAACTGGAGTGGCCGAAGGGGTCCGGGCGGGTCCGTACCTTCCCCGAAGTCGACAGAGTCGGCTGGTTCTCAGTGGCGGAAGCCAAGACGAAGTTGCTGCGCGGTCACGTACCGTTCCTGGACCGCTTACTTCAGTACCTCTAGGCGACGCCGAACGAAGACCGCCACGACCGACCTATGGACTACGGGCAAGTCACATCATCTTAAATGACTTGGTTACCGGGTGTCTGTTCGCGCCGCAACGGTATCTTCAGATCCATGCAGACGTTACGAACGCCCGACGAGAGATTCGCGGATCTACCTGAATTCCCTTACACCCCAAGCTATTGCGAAGTCCCAGACGATGACGGGGGCACGCTGCGAATCGCATGGGTGGAAGACGGCCCGCACCACGCCGACCCCATCCTCATGCTGCACGGTGAGCCGTCGTGGTCTTTTCTGTACCGAAAGATGCTTCCGATACTGGCCACCGCCGGGCATCGCGTCATCTGCCCGGATTTGGTTGGGTTCGGTCGTTCCGACAAGCCAACTAAACGTGAAGACCACACGTATGCCCGCCACGTCGAGTGGATGCGGGCATTGGCGTTCGACGTTTTGGATCTGCGGCGGGTCACCCTGGTCGGACAGGACTGGGGCGGGCTGATCGGATTACGGCTGGCCGCCGAGCATCCCGAACGCTTCAGCCGGCTCGTCGTCGCGAACACCGGTCTGCCCACCGGAGATGTCCCGATGCCCGACATCTGGTGGCGGTTTCGCGAGACAATCCAGCGCCAGCCGTCGCTGGATGTCGGATGGTTCGTACAATCGGGCTGTCGACGGCAGATGAGCCACGCGGTTCGCGCGGCCTACGACGCGCCATTCCCCGACGAAACCTACTGCGCCGGGCCGCGCGCCATGCCTGGTCTGGTGCCCACGGCACCGGATGATCCCGCTGCACCGGCTAACCGATCGGCGTGGGCGGCGCTGTCCGAGAGCCTGACGCCGATGCTGGTCGCCTTCAGCGACGGCGACCCCATCACCGGTGCGATGGCCCCGATCTTTCAGCGTCAGATGCAAGGCGCCCAGGGCATCGATCACCCGTTGATAACCGGTGCCGGACACTTCTTGCAAGAGGACGCGGGC
>JAFAQO010000116.1 GCA_019246375.1 Mycobacterium sp.
CACCGATGAGGTGCCGATACCGGGAAAGACGATGGGCAACTTGACCCTCGTCGAACGTGACTACACCGCGATCTACGACAAGTGGGCGACATTGGGCCCATTGGTCGATAAATTCGGGATGACTGTCAAGGGCATCACCGTGCAGCCATTCCGCGAGGTCGACGAATTGGCCGCCAGGTTCGGGGTGATGAATTCTGGTGCGGCAGCGGGCCGGCCCGCGATGACCACGGCCCAGCGAATGGCCGACGTGATACTGACGTTGTCAGGTACCTGCAACGGCCGGCTCGCCGTCGAGGGTTTCCGGGAGTTGGAGAAGCGCACCGGCCAGCGGCTGGCTCATCTGGCCGAGGGCAGCGAGGAACGCCGCATCAGCTACGCGGACACTCAGGCGCGTCCCGTCCCGGTGATCACCAGCCCGGAGTGGTCGGGCATTGAGACGGGCGGCCGCCGGTATGCGCCGTTCACGATCAACATCGAACACCTCAAGCCGTTTCACACGCTCACCGGGCGGATGCACTTTTACCTCGCCCACGACTGGGTCGAGGAACTCGGTGAGCATCTGCCGGTCTACCGGCCGCCACTGGACATGGCGCGGCTGTTCAACGCCCCTCCGCTGGGCGAGGCGAGCGACGGCGTCGGGTTGACGGTGCGTTACTTGACTCCGCACTCCAAGTGGTCTTTCCACTCGACATATCAGGACAACCTGTACATGCTGTCGTTGTCCCGCGGCGGTCCCACCATGTGGATGAGCCCAGGAGACGCCGCGAAAATTTCTGTGCGCGACAATGATTGGGTTGAGGCGGTCAATGCGAATGGTGTATTCGTATGCCGTGCGATCGTCTCGCACCGGATGCCCGACGGTGTGGTGTTCGTCTACCACGTACAGGAGCGCACGGTCGATGTGCCGCGCATCGAGGCGACCGGCAAGCGCGGCGGTAACCACAATGCGCTGACCCGGCTTCGGATCAAGCCCAGCCACCTCGCCGGCGGCTACGGGCAGCACGCGTTCGGTTTCAACTATCTGGGCCCAACCGGAAACCAGCGCGACGAGGTCACTGTGGTGCGGCGGCGCAGTCAGGAGGTGACTTACTGATGAAAGTCATGGCGCAGATGGCGATGGTGATGAATCTCGACAAATGCATCGGCTGCCACACCTGTTCGGTAACGTGCAAACAAACCTGGACCAACCGCCCCGGCACCGAATACGTGTGGTTCAACAACGTCGAAACCCGTCCCGGTCAAGGCTATCCACGCACCTACGAGGATCAGGAGCGCTGGCGCGGCGGATGGATGCGCGACAAGAAAGGCCGGCTGCGGCTGCGCGACGGCGGTCGGATCAACAAGCTGTTGCGGATTTTCGCCAACCCCAGGCTGCCCACCATCAACGACTACTACGAGCCGTGGACTTACGACTACGACAACCTGACGTCGGCGCCGCTGGGTGACACTTTCCCGGTCGCTGCGCCGCGCAGCTTGATCAGCGGCAAGCCGATGAAGGTGTCGTGGGGCTCGAATTGGGACGACAATCTCGGCGGCTCAACGGAGATCCTGCCCGACGACCCGGTGCTGAAGAAGGTGAGCGACGAGGTCAAGCTCGAACTTGAGCAGACCTTCATGTTCTACCTGCCGCGGATCTGTGAGCACTGCCTCAACCCGTCGTGCGTCGCGTCTTGCCCTTCGGGGGCGATGTACAAGCGAACCGAAGACGGCATCGTTCTCGTCGACCAGGACCGATGTCGCGGCTGGCGGATGTGTGTTTCCGGATGCCCTTACAAGAAGGTGTATTTCAACCACAAGACCGGCAAAGCCGAGAAGTGCACGATGTGCTATCCCCGCATTGAAGTGGGGTTGCCCACCGTCTGCTCGGAAACCTGCGTGGGACGGCTGCGCTACCTCGGGTTGGTGCTCTACGACGTCGATCGCGTGCTGGCGGCAGCGTCCGTCGAAAAGGACACTGACCTCTACGAAGCACAACGGCAGATCCTGCTGGATCCACACGACCCGGACGTGATCGCCGGTGCCCGCGCCGAGCGCATCTCCGACGACTGGATCGAGGCCGCCCAGCGCTCACCGATTTACGCGCTGATCAACACCTACCGGGTTGCGCTGCCGCTGCACCCGGAATACCGGACCATGCCGATGGTCTGGTACATCCCGCCGTTGTCGCCGGTGGTCGACGCGGTCAGCCGGGACGGGCACGACGGCGAGGATGCCGGCAACCTATTCGGTGCGATTGAGGCGCTGCGCATCCCGATTCAGTATCTGGCCGAGCTGTTCACCGCCGGCGACACCAAGGTCGTCGACGGCGTGCTGCGCCGGTTGGCAGCGATGCGCTCGTACATGCGTGATATCAACCTGGGACGCGAAACCCGGCCGCACATTCCAGAATCCGTCGGTATGACCGAGGAACAGATCTACGAAATGTACCGGCTGCTGGCGATCGCCAAATACGACGAGCGCTATGTCATCCCGACCGCCTACGCTGCTGAGCTGCCCGGAGCGGCGGACGAGATGGGCTGCTCGTTGTCGTTCGACGGCGGACCCGGGATGTACGGGTCCGGCCCGTTCGGCGGTAGCGGTGGCCCAGTTCCGGTCTCGGTGGAGACTTTTCACACGCTGCAGCATCGGCAGACGGCCGAGGGGGCAGCGAACTCGCGGGTCAACCTGCTCAACTGGGACGGCACGGGCACACCGGCAGGGCTTTTCCCGGAGGCCAACGGCAACGAG
>JAFAQO010000230.1 GCA_019246375.1 Mycobacterium sp.
GGGGTCGGCCCACAGCGACCGTCACGGACCCTGCACGAAGGGAGATATCCATGACGGAACAAGGTCGACTTCAGCGCCGTCCGCCGGGGCTCGGTAGAGTGGACCAAACCTGCACGCTGTACCTCCGCGCATACGAAAGTTGTTCGCAGCTCATGGTTCTCGGTGATCGCGGGGTAGCCGATGCCGTCGACGGGTCGACTACGACTTGGCCCATTCCTCGACCCGGCGAAGATCCCGTTGCGGCCGCAACGGGCGCTTTATCGGCTGCTGACGGTGGTTCCGGCGATCAGGAACTACGCCCGGCTGTACCGGTTTCAGTTCTGACGCCGAGCGGAGATTCAGCGCGAATCGACTCGTCGCGAATCAGGCCGCGCAGCAACGCGGTGCTGAATTCCGCGGCAATTTCCTTGGCCGTGCGCCGTCCGCTCGGCCGCAGCCAGCGGTAACTGCCCAGCGTCATTCCGATATAGCCCAGCGCCAACACATGGGAATCGCAGTCATAGAACTCGCCGCTGGCAATACCGCGGTCAATCAGACCGTGCACGTGCTCGTAGACCTGAGTTTCCTTCTCGCGGATCTCGGCGACCTGTTCTTCGGTGAACCATTCGGTGATGTATGGCTGTTCCTGGAAATACACGGCCGCCTGCTCGGGGTTGCCCGCGATCCCGGTGAGCAGTCGGATCGTGTACTGGTAGAGCGCTTCCCGGGCAGTCCAAGACGGATCGTCATGTACCGCTGCCAGTGTGCCCTCAGCGGCCCGGCGGTAGATGTCGAAGAGGATCAGCGACTTGCTGGCGTAGTAGTGGTAGACGGTTGCCTTGTTCAACCCGACCACATCGGCGACATCGTCCATCCGGGTGCCGTGGTAGCCCCGCGCGGCGAACAGCTTTGTTGCAACAGCCAGCAACTCCTCGCGGCGGCTTAGCCCGTTGGGCGTGGCGGTGTCGGATGGCATGTCTACTCGCTTCGGCAGGCTGGGTCGTGTCGCAAGTGTCGATCAACTGGTTGGATAGTCTAGGCAACACACTGTGCACGGTTGACCCTTGGTACTAGACTTCTCAGACGAAGCCAGTCGCGAGCCAAGGGGTGGTCACATGGATCCTGATCCGAGCTACGACTTTTCCGACGAGCTCAGGTTCTATTTCAACTTCGTCCCGTGGGGTCTGCGTGGCGTGGTCGACGGCAACGGCTACCCGCCGCCGGCTTACCCGCCCGTCTAGGTCTGATTGCCCAACTCCTCCTCGGGCCGTTTCCACGGCCCGCATCGTCGTCGGGCTAGGTCTGATTGCCCAACTCCTCCTCGGGCCGTTTCCACGGCCCGCATCGTCGACTGTCTTGACCTGACCGCTAAATAGCCTTCAACTCCTCGGTCACCGCAGACACTGACTTTTTGGCGTCACCGAAGAGCATGGTGGTGCCTTCGGCGTAGAACAGCGGGTTGTCGATGCCCGCGAATCCGGAATTCATCGATCGTTTGAGCACGATCACCGACTTGGACTTGTCGACGTTGAGAATCGGCATGCCGTAGATCGGGCTGGACGCCTCGTTGCGGGCCGCCGGGTTGGTGACGTCGTTGGCGCCGATGACCAGCGCAACGTCGGTTCGGGCGAACTCGTCGTTGATGTCGTCCATGTCTTTCATCGCGTCGTAGTCGACCTCGGCCTCGGCCAACAGCACGTTCATGTGCCCGGGCATCCGGCCGGCGACCGGGTGGATCGCGTATTTCACCGGCACACCGCGGTTCTCCAGCAAGGTGGCCATGTCCTTGACCGCGTGCTGGGCCTGCGCGACGGCCATCCCGTAGCCCGGAACCACGATCACCTGGTTGGCGTAGGCCATCTGAATGGCGGCGTCTGCTGCCGAAGTCGATGTGACGTGCTTGTCGCCGTCGGCGCCACCGCCCGGGGCGACGCCGCCACCGCCGAAGCCGCCCGCGACGATGGCCGGGATCGAACGGTTCATCGCCTTGGCCATCAGGTTGGTCAGGATGGAACCCGACGCGCCGACGATCATGCCCGCGACGATCATCGCGGTATTGTTCAGCGCCAGCCCGGCCGCGGCAGCCGATAGGCCCGTCATGGCGTTGAGCATCGAGATCACCACCGGCATGTCGGCGCCGCCGATCGGCAATACCACCATCAGCCCCAGCAGGCCGGCGGCGGCCAGCAGCCCGATCATCCACCACAGCGACACTCCGCCGCTGCCCGGATGCGCGTGCAGGCCGATCACGACCGCGGCCGCCACGGCTGCGACCAGCAGCAGCAAGTTCAGCGGTTGCTGCACCCGACCGAGGCCGATCGGCCGGCCGGAGATGATCTCCTGAAGCTTGCCGAACGCGATGATCGACCCCCAGAACGAGATCGAGCCGATGATCGCGGCGAACAGCGACGCCACCACGATGTGCGCGGTCGGCGACTCACGGTGCTGGAAGGCTGAAAAGCCTTTGGTCTCAATGAATTCCGACAACGAAATCAACGCCACTGTGCCGCCGCCGACGCCGTTGAAGAATGCCACCAGTTGGGGCATCGCGGTCATCTTGGTCAACCGGGCCGGTGGGACACCGAGCACGACGCCGACCACCAGACCAGCGATGATCAGCACCCACTGGTCGGTGTGCCGGATCTTGATCAGCGTCGCAGTCACGGCCAGCGCCATACCCACCGCGGCGATCAGGTTGCCCCGCACCGCAGTCTTGGGCCCGGTCAGGCCCATCAACCCATAGATGAACAGCGCGAACGAGATGACGTACAGGCCGATCACCAAGTAGTTCATTTGGCGACCTCATCGGTCGCGGCGGGCACCGCCTTCTTCTTACCCTTGAACATGCCGAGCATCCGGTCGGTGACGATGAACCCGCCGATCACGTTCAGCGTGCCGAACACCACCGCGACGAACAGAATGATCTGCACCGCCAGCGACGGGTGCTCGACCTCGCCGAAGACCACCAAAGCGCCGAGCACCACGATGCCGTGGATGGCGTTGGTCCCCGACATAAGCGGGGTGTGCAGCGTGTTGGGCACCTTGGAGATCACCGCGAACCCGACGAATCCCGACAGCACCAGAATCGCCAGGTTGGACAGAAGTTCGTCATACATGCCGTGCATCAGGAGTCCTCCCCCGCCTTGTTGCGCGTTACGCACGCCGCCGCGACAACCTCGTCGCCGAAGTCGGGAGCGAGCTTTCCGTCCTTGACCAACAGCTCCAGCAGCGCGGTGATGTTTTTGCTGTAGAGCTCACTGGCGTGCTCGGGCATAGTCGCCGGCAAGTTCAGCGGTGACGCGATCGTGACGTCGTGCTTGACCACGGTGCGGCCCGGCTCGGTGAGCTCGCAATTTCCGCCGGTTTCCCCGGCCAGGTCAACTACCACGCTGCCGGATTTCATCGATTCCACCGCCGCGGCGGTCACCAGCCGCGGCGCCGGCCGGCCTGGAACCAGAGCGGTGGTGATCACCACGTCAAAGCCGGAAATGGCGTCCTCCAACGCCTTCTGCTGTTGCTCGCGTTCCTGCTCGGTCAGCTCACGCGCATAACCGCCCTCGCCCGCAGCGTCGATGCCTACGTCGAGCCACTGAGCACCCACCGAACGCACCTGGTCGGCCACCTCTGGGCGCACGTCGTATCCCGAGGTCCGCGCACCCAGCCGTTTGGCCGTCGCCAGCGCCTGCAGGCCGGCCACGCCGACCCCGAGCACCAGCACGGTCGCCGGCTTGACCGTGCCCGCCGCTGTGGTCAGCATCGGGAAGAACCGGGTCGACTCGGAGGCGGCCAAGAGCACGGCCTTGTATCCGGCAACGTTGGCTTGCGACGACAGCGCGTCCATTGCCTGGGCCCGCGAGATCCGCGGTATCGCTTCGAGCGCGAATGCCTGGACGCCGGCCGCAGACAGCGCCTCGATCTGATTTTCGGCGTCCCGGGGAGCAAGGAAGCCGATCAGGGTCTGGCCGCGGTGCAGCCGACTCACCTCGTCGGGGCTTGGCGGCGCGACTTTCACGACGATGTCAGCCTTCCACGCCTCCCCGAGGGTGGCGCCGGCCGCGGTGTAAAGCTCGTCGGGGAGCAGCGCTCCCTCAC
>JAFAQO010000128.1 GCA_019246375.1 Mycobacterium sp.
TACGCACTACCGGCGTCGGCGACCGCTACGTCTTGGAAGAATTGCGGGCCGGCGACTACAGCCTCGGCGGCGAGCAATCCGGTCACATCGTGATGCCCGCGCTGGCCACCACCGGTGACGGCATCATCACCGGGCTGCGGTTGATGTCGCGAATGGCGCAGACCGGCTCGTCGCTGGCCGGCCTGGCCTCGGCGATGCGAACGTTGCCGCAGGTGCTGGTCAACGTCGAGGTCGCCGATAAGGCCGCCGCCGTCGCGTCGCCCTCGGTTCGCACCGCGGTGCAGCAAGCCACGGACGAGCTTGGTGACACCGGACGAATCTTGTTGCGCCCCTCGGGAACTGAGCAGTTGATCCGGGTCATGGTAGAAGCCGCCGACCAAGACATCGCCCGCCGGCTCGCCATGCGCGTTGCGGACTCGGTGAACGCTCAGCGCTGACAGCGGAACCGAGGCCCGGGGCCGCACGTCATAGCCGGTATGGGACATGCCTTCGTCGACGTCGCGGCGGTCCAGGAGATCGCGAACCAGTTTGCGGCCACTGCGGAAATCATCGACGGTGCTGCACGGACTAGCCTGTCGCAGTTGAGTTTTGGCGGAGGCATGGCAGGACGGACACATGTCGCCCGCGGCGATGCGCTGCGCGTATCGCTGGACCGGCTGGCGGGTGAGTTATCCCAGTGGTCACTGGCAACCCGCGAGGTCGTGGCAGCGCTGCAGGCCAGCGCCGACAGCTACGCCGACGCCGAAGTGCGCAGCGCTGCGCGGATCGGCTGAACTGTGGCCAACCGGTTGAACGTCGCAGCGCGGCTCGCTGAGGGCCGATCCGCAGTCGAGCACACCCAAACCTACGTGTGGGCTTGCCACGCCCTCGGATACCAGCATCCGGACCTGACCATCCATGGTTGTCAGGTCCGCGACTGGTACGACAGCGAAGACGGCCTCGACTTGTGGGTGCTCGATGACGACTGCGCAAAGCTACGGGCCGCCGCTAACGCGACCGACGAGGCGCTCAGTAGGCAGCGTGCCCAACTCGCTGTTTTTGCCGGCGCCTGGAGCGGACCGGGAGGCGCTGCAGCGCTGAGCTTTCTGCAGCGCCATTGCCATGCCGGCGAAGCGGTGGTCGCCGATGTTCGGGCTGCGGCCGAACGGTGCGCAGCGTTACGCGACGAGCTCTGGCAGCTGATCGACCGGAAAGTGTTGACTGCCATCGCCGTCGACGATCGCCGACTGGCTGAGCGGCCGGCGTGGCTGGCCGCCGCACAAACTGTGATGACCCGAGCCGGCGATCGAGCGGTGGCTGAAAAGCTGGTTGAACAGCAGGTAGAACCCTACGTAGACAACGATATTCGCGGTGACTGGCTTACCGCCATGCGCTCGACGCCGGTGTCGGTGGACGCGTCGTTCGACGCGGTCACCGACGCGGTGACGGCCACGCCGCCGGCGCGTTTCGAACTTCCCGGCGATCTCGGCCTGCGCTGCCAGCAGTTCGACGAGCCGCTCCCCCCGATCGCCGCCGTCAGCGTGCCGATCACACCTGCTGCTGGGGGCGCGACACCGCCCGTCGATCCGGAACCTGCCAAATCTGGCGCCAGGGCGCCGGCGCCACCATGGGATCCTGGGACGCTGAGCACCCTGCCGCCCACTGTTCCCGCGGGCGCGCTCGACGGTTTGCCACCTGTGCCGCCGTCAACGGATGCCCAGCTTGGAGACGCGGGTCTGCCCGCCGGCGATCTCGGCGGCGCCGGCGGCCTTGGTGGGCTGGCCGGCAGCATCGGCGGCGTTATCGGCCAGATCGTCGGCGGTATCGGTAGTCTGCTGGGTTCGCTGGCTGACGGACTCGCCGAACCAGCCGACGACGCAGCGGTCGGCGACGAGCTGGATGCCGACGACCCAGAAGAGCAGCTCGATGACGAGGCGGACGACCCGCGCGACGAGGAGCCCGACGGCGAGGACGCCGAGCCGGCCGCCGTAGTCGAAGGCGCCGAAGAAGCCCCACCCGAAGCAGCGGGCGAGAGTCCGCCGATGCCGAACGCGGTCGGCAACGAGCCCACGGCGGACGCGCCTGCGGCGGATGCAGCTCCGCCGGCGGATGCACCACCACCTGCCGAGCTGTCACCACCGCCGGCTGATCCGGGGGCGCCGGCAGCTGATCCGGGGCCCGATGAATCAACCCCGTGCGAGATCGCCGCCGACGAACTGCCGCAGGCCGGGCAATGACAGCTCATTGAACGGTTCAGCGGGGCAGCATCTCCCGCAGCTGCTCGACGTAGCGTACCGATTCGGCCGGGTCTGTGCTCAACGGGGTCACCAGCAATGTCGTCACACCGGCGTTGGCGAAAGCGGCCAGGCGCTCGGCGACGAAACCATGGGGGCCTACCAGCGAAATGTGGCGCACCAGTTCGTCCGGCACGGCGTCGACGGCTTCGTTTTTCCGTCCGGACAGGTAGAGCTCCTGGATCCGGTTCGCCACTTCGCCGAACCCGTAGCGGGTTGTCAGGTTGTGATAGAAATTTCGGCTCCGGGCGCCCATCCCGCCGATATAAAGGGCCAGTTGCGGTTTGGCCCACGCCAGCCGCTCATCGACGTCGTCGCCGATGGCCAGTGACGCGCCCACCATGACGTCCAATGGGCCCAGCGTTGGGTCGCGTTTGGCCCGGCCGGCTTCCAGTGCGTCACCCCACACGGGCTCGGCCTTCTCCGGATAGAAGAAGACTGGCTGCCAGCCCTCGGCGATCTCGGCGGTAAGCTCGACGTTCTTCGGTCCTAGCGCAGCTATTGATATCGGTATGCGCTCGCGCACAGGGTAATTGATGATGTGCAGAGCCTTGCCCAGACCGGTTCCGCGACCTTGCGGCAGCGGCACTTGATAGTGCTTTCCGGCATAGCGCACCGGTTCCCGGCGCCATACCTGCCGGCAGATCTCGACGATTTCACGGGTGCGGCCCAGCGGGGCATCGAATTCGACACCGTGAAAGCCCTCGATCACCTGCGGTCCGGAGGTGCCGATGCCCAGCCGGAATCGGCCGTCAGAGACGAAGTCCAGGCCCGCGGCGGTCATTGCCAATAGTGCCGGGGTACGGGTGTAGATCGGCAAGATTCCCGAGGCCAATTCGACGGTGGAGGTCTTGGCGGCCAGATAGCCGAGCTGGCTGACGGCGTCGAGGGAATACGCTTCGGCCACCACGGCGACGTCGATGCCGACTTTTTCCAGTTCGACGAGCCGCTCGACAGCTTCGTGGAATCCGCCTGAATAGTCGAGGACTATGCCGATTCTCATCAACGACACATACCACGGCAGTGGCGGGGCGATATCGCCGGATCAGACCGCTACTTAAGCAGCGCGACGATCTTCTCCTGGGGGTTCACCGCCGTTAAAGCATCATCTACCGCATCGGTCCTGGGCAGCTGAACCTGCGGATCGGCGAACTCGCGGTAGGTCTTGTCGCCGCCCAGCTCATGGAGCAGATAGCCGGTCAGCAGCGCCCGGACCGCTTGCTGGGTCTTGCCGTCTGCACCCGGCAGACCAAAGGCCTTCGTCAGGCGGCGCCCCTCGACCAGGCCACCGCTCTTGGCTTTGCTGATAAGACGCAAGGTTGCCGAACTCCAGGCTTGAGAAAGCTCTACCGCGCTCGAATGCAACGTCTTCGAATCTCCCGGTGCCGCGAAAATCACACCCGGCACCTTCATTGTTGCGGCCGGTTCCCGGGCCGGCGGTTTGGTGACAGTCGGGAAAATCGCGGCCACTGCTTTCGGTTTGTCGGGCAGCCCCGCCGCCGCGAACACGACTGCCGAGCCGCCGAAACCGTGGCCCACGAGGCCGAGCTTGGTGGGGTGCACACTGATCTTGCCCGGTCCCAGGCGCACGCCGACGGCGATGTCGAGGGCGGTGCCCAAATCGAATGCCAGATTCAACACCGACGGCGCGAATCCGCGCTCGGTGTCAGGAGCCGCGGCCACGATTCCCCACGAGGCCAGATGTTCCAGCAGACCCGAGTAGCGGTCGACGCCGGCAATCCAGTCGTGACCGAAGGCGATCGCCGGCAGGTTCAAACCGGCCTCAGGCGTGTACACCACTCCCGGTAGGCCGGCAAAAGCCAGATCACCGCGCAAAACACGGTGTGGGCCGCGGCGGGTCAGGGCAGCGACAAGTTTGCGGGTGCTGGCCACCCGTTGACGGTAGCGCACGGGCTGTGTTGGGTCGGCCATTACCGTACTGAACTGCGGCCACGCATGGGGACGCGCAAGGTGCCGTCAAGACGATTATGGCTACAAACGCCGTACGTAGCTAAGGTCACCCAGCCCGACGTCGGAGCGAAATTGAATTGATTGTTCAACTGAGCGAAGGACTCGGCAAGCACAGTTGAACACCTGGGTGACCACCGCAGTGAATCCGGGGTAGTCTGAGCCAGCTAGTTCGAAACCCAACGCTCGCTTGGTAATTCACAAGCGAACCGTCCAGCCCGAACGCGCCTGCCGCAACCGCGCCCTTGATATTCAGCAGATCTTCCAATGACGAAGCCATGAAATCTCCCTCCCCACCGCCTCGGCACAAGCGTCCCAGACGGCCTAGTGTGTTGTTGTTCCGACAACGCTAGGACCGACCGCGGGGTAGGTCGATAGTTAGGGTCATGCCGACGCAATGAGCAATGTCTCGGCGACGCAATGGTCTTCGTGGCCGGTTTGCACGGGCGGAGCAGCGCAGGGTTGAAACCCGAGTCCGCAACCAGTTTCCGAGCTGTCCAGCACGATCTCCGGCGGCTGAGTGCGGCGGAATGGCGGCGGTTGTCGGGACAAGTGAATCGTTTTCGCCACGGGCTCAACGGCTTTACTTCGCAAGCCAGGCAGGCGCAGATTTCACTTCGCTACCCCAGACGCAAAACCGATACCGCGGTACTCGCCGGGGTCGGAGAGTGCAGAGCGAGTTACGTTGTCGTGCAGGCGAACCCAGGGCTGCATGTCCGCTTGCGAGTTCGGCACTTCAACGGAGCTGTGACGCCATCACTCGCACATGCGGCACGAGCTGACAGGAAATTCCCAGCAAACCCGCCGCTGAAACCGGGTTTGGACGGGACCCCCTCGGGTACCAATAAACCATGAAGAATGTCACGCTTGCTGCAGCATCAACGTTCGTGGTGGCCGCCGGTTTGGGGCTCGCCGGTTTGGGCGCCGCGGCCGTCGCCGAGGCTCGACCCGCCGCGCCGTTCCCGGCCTACCACTGGTGTCCCGGCGACTTCTGGGACCCGGGTTGGGGTGACAACTGGGACTGGGGTCGCTGCCACGACGACTTCTATTACGACGGCGAGCCGCACGACCGGGACCACTGGCACGGCTCCGGCGACTGGCGGCCCGAGGGCCCTGGCGGACCCGGTGGCTGGCATCCTGACGGTGGCCCGGGCGGACCCGGCGACTGGCATCCTGACGGTGGCCCCGGCGGGCCGGGCGGCCCAGGCCGGTAAAGCGGCCACCCTGGCGACCAGGATCATCGGCACGAAAAGTAGCCCACGAGACAAGGTCGACCCGTGACCTTCGCTGCGCGTCGAGGGCCCGCATGAGCACGTCAAATCCGAGCTAGTGGCAGGCGCTGTCCGCTAATTCGGCGCCAGTGCGGCCACCCGCCGCGGACGGCTGCATTACGCTGTTGGGCTATGTGTGGAATTGTCGGCTACGTCGGGCACCGCCCCGCCTGTAACGTCATCATCGACGCACTGCGCCGAATGGAGTACCGCGGCTACGACTCGGCCGGCATCGCACTGGTCGACGGTAACGGCAAACCCACTGTGAGCCGCCGTGCCGGGCGCCTGGCCAACTTGGAGGCCGCCGTAGCTGCGACGACGCTGACCGGCACCACCGGCCTCGGCCATACTCGCTGGGCCACCCACGGACGCCCCACCGACCGCAACGCGCACCCGCACCGCG
>JAFAQO010000211.1 GCA_019246375.1 Mycobacterium sp.
TGCAGCGGGCGGTTGGACCGCAAGTCGCGCGAGCAGCCCTGCTATTCGGCATGCGCTTCGATGCCGAAGCTGCCGTTCGGCACGGATTGGCGTTGAGTGTTGCCGAGGACCCGGTCGCCGCCGCGCTGGAGCTGGCCGCCGGACCCGCGGCTGCGCCCCGCGACGTTGTGCTCGCGACGAAAGCCACGATGCGGGCCACTGCTAACCCGGGTTCGGTCGATGTCGAGCAGCATGAACTCGCCAAACGCACCGAGCTCGGGCCGCAGGCCGCTTCGATCCAGTCGCCCGGGTTCGCCGCGCGGTTGGCCGCTGCGCGGCGCAGGTAGGGTGTCCTACTAGCCGCGCCCGCCCGGATGTTTAACCTTCAGGTTTGCAGGCTATTTCGTGGCCGATTGAGAGGGGCGCCGTGACTGAGATCGCCGATTCAGTGAGCCAGCAGGGCGCGGCTCGGGTATGGGAGCAGTGGCCCGGGAAGGCCTATCCACTGGGCGCAACCTACGACGGGTCGGGCACCAATTTTGCGGTGTTCAGCGAGGTGGCTGAGAAGGTTGAGCTGTGCCTTTTCGACGACGACGGGACTGAGTCCAGGGTGGCGTTGATCGAGGCCGACGGCTTCGTCTGGCACGGCTTCCTGCCAGAAGTGGAACCCGGTCAGCACTACGGCTACCGGGTCCACGGCCCCTACGACCCGGCCGCCGGGCACCGGTGCAACCCGAACAAGTTGTTGATCGATCCGTACGCGAAGGCTATCGACGGCAACTTTGAGTGGGACCAATCGCTGTTCAGTTACAACTTCGGCGATCCCGACAGCCGCAATGATGACGACTCCGCGCCGCGCATGCCGAAGTCGGTGGTGATCAACCCGTTCTTCGACTGGGGCGCCGATCGCCCGCCGGGTCACGAGTACGCCGACACAGTTATCTACGAGGCGCATGTCAAGGGGCTGACCCAGCTACACCCGGACATCCCGGAGCGGATGCGCGGCACGTACGCCGGTATCGCGCATCCAGTCATGATCGAGCATCTGAAGAATTTGGGCATCACCGCCATCGAGTTGATGCCGGTGCATCACTTCGCGAACGACTCCACGCTGGTGGACAAGGGACTATCAAATTACTGGGGTTACAACACGATCGGCTTCTTCGCACCTGACTTCAAGTACACCTACAGCACCACTCCGGGCGGTCAGGTGCAGGAGTTCAAGGCGATGGTCCGCACGCTGCACGAAGAAGGTATCGAGGTCATCCTCGACGTCGTCTACAACCACACCGCAGAGGGCAACCACCAGGGTCCCACGCTATCGATGCGCGGCATCGACAACGCCGCGTATTACCGGCTGGTTGAGGACGATCGCCAGTACTACATGGACTACACCGGAACCGGCAACAGCCTTAACGTCGGCCATCCGCACGCACTTCAACTGATCATGGACTCGTTGCGGTACTGGGTGACCGAAATGCACGTCGACGGCTTCCGCTTCGACCTCGCCGCAACACTGGCCCGCGAGTTCTACGACGTCGACCGGCTGTCGGCTTTTTTCGAACTGGTGCAACAGGATCCGACGGTCAGCCAGGTTAAGCTGATCGCCGAGCCATGGGATGTTGGCCCGGGCGGTTATCAGGTCGGTAATTTCCCGCCGCAATGGACGGAGTGGAACGGCAAGTTCCGCGACACCGTTCGCGACTACTGGCGCGGCGAGCCGGCTACGCTCGGCGAGTTCGCCTCCCGGCTGACGGGCTCGGCCGACCTCTACGAGAGCACCGCGAGGCGACCTGTCGCTTCAATCAATTTCGTCACCGCACACGACGGTTTCACGCTGCGCGACCTGGTCTCGTATAACGAAAAACACAATGAGGCCAACAAAGAAGACAACAACGACGGCGAGAGCAACAACAAGTCCTGGAACTGCGGCGTGGAAGGTCCGACCGACGATCCGAAAGTCAACGCGCTACGCGCTCGTCAGCAGCGCAACTTTCTCGCGACCACACTCCTGTCGCAGGGAGTTCCGATGATCTCGCACGGCGATGAGCTTGGCCGCAGTCAGAACGGCAACAATAACGGCTACTGCCAGGACAATGAGATCACCTGGGTGCACTGGGACAAGGCGGACACCGAGCTGATGGAATTCACTCGGTCGGTGTCCGCCCTGCGGTCCGCTCATCCGGTATTTCGACGCCGCCGATTCTTCAGTGGGGGGCCGGTGCGCCGACGGGGTGCAGTGACACAGCCCGACATCTCATGGTTCAGGCCGGACGGCTCCGAAATGAGCGACGACGACTGGGGTTCGGGTTTCGGGAAATCGGTAGCAGTCTATTTGAACGGCTTGGGCATTCCCGACCTCGATGCCCGCGGACAGCGAGTTACCGACGATTCTTTTGTGATGTGCTTTAACGCGCACCACGAGCCGATTGACTTCACCCTGCCGCCGGAGCAATTCGGCCGAGCATGGGTGCCGGTTGTCGACACCTCCATCTTGACGCCGAATGGCGAAGAGCCGAAACCAATCGCAGCTTCGAATGTCCTGCGAGTAGAGGCACGCACAATGGTGGTGCTACAAGCCGACGATCACTGAGTCATCACTACAGATCCAGCAGAGCCGTCTCCGGAGCCTCGACGAGTTCGCGGAGTTCGCAGAGGAATTGCGCGACCTGAGCACCGTCAGCGACGCGGTGGTCGAAGGCGCACGTCAGTGTCATCTGAGGACGGATCACGACCGTGTCCTCGACGACCGCGGGCCGCGGCTTGAGGGAACCCATGCCCAAAATCGCTGCCTCGGGATGGTTGATCACCGGTACCCCATCGTCAAGTCCGAGGGCGCCGAAGTTCGACACCGTGAATGTAGAGCCTTGCAACTCGGCGGGTTTGAGGCTCCCGGCACGGGCTTTCCGGATCAGCCGCGCCACGCAGTCGGCGAGTTCGCGGGTGGTCTTGTCCTGTGCGTCGGCGACTACCGCAACCAGCAGCCCACGAGGCGTGGCGACACCGAAGCCGAGATGTACCGCGTGATGGCAGTGCACCTGCCGGCCCTCGGGGCCGTCCACTCACGTCGAGTTGAGGACCTTGTTGTGCTGCAGTGCGATGAGCAACAGCCGTAAGGTGAGCACAAACGGCGTGACGACCTCCCCGTCGCCACGCGCGTTGAGGCGGTCGCGCAACTTGATCAGGTTTGTGCAGTCAACCTGAACACTGGCGTGCGCATCGGGAATCTCTCTGCGGGACAAAGTCATCCGCTGGGCCATATGGGCCTGAACCCCGCGCACAGGTGATACGTCATATGAGACACCCGGCCGCTCGGCGCCCACTCCGGCGGCCGCCAAGACGGCCTCCCGACTGATCAGCCCGTTGGGACCAGGCGGTAGCTCGTTCAAGTCGACGAGCAACTCAGCGGCCAGCTTACGCACGGCCGGTTTGGCTCTCGGACGCCCGGCGGCCCTCCTGCTGCTATCGAGGGCATCATCGGCACCGTATCCGACGAGTACCGGCCTGCGCGTGGAGGACTCGCCGTTCGACCCGCTGGGAGCCGGCACCGCATCCGGCCCGGTGTCGATTCGCACCAGCAGTGAGCCGACCTCGAGGACGTCGCCCTCTGCGCCGCAGATCTCAACGATCCGGCCGGCGTAGGGACTGGGAATTTCGATCTCAGCCTTCGCGGTCTCCACTGAGCACAACAGTTGGTTGAGTTCGACGTCGTCACCGACGGCGATATTCCAGCATGACACCGTGACCTCTTCCAGGCCCTCGCCGAGGTCGGGGACCAGAAAAGGCTTGACCCGGGGGTCGTCACCGCTCATGGCTGCTCCAGCGCCCGCTCGACACAATCCAGTAGCCGGTCCGGACCAGGCAGCCACAGCTTCTCTAACCGCGCTGGCGGGTACGGAGTGTCAAATCCGCAGGCGCGCAACACCGGCGCCTCCAGCTCATAGAACATCTCCTCCTGGATACGTGCGGCCAGCCCGGCGCCGTAACCCAGGCTGCGCGGCCCCTCGTGCAGCACCACACAGCGCCCGGTCCGGCGGATGGACGCCGCCACGGTGTCGAAGTCCAGCGGGACCAGCGAACGCAGATCGACGACTTCCAGGCTCCAACCGCGCTGGCGCTCAGCCATTTGCGCAGCAGACAAGGCGGTGCCGACCAGTCCGCCGTAGGTCAACACGGTGACATCGGTACCGATCCGGCGAACCGCAGCTTGCCCGATGGCACGTGCCGGCTGGCTGGTGTCGACGACTTCGCGACCCCAATAGCGCCGCTTCGGCTCCAGGAACATCACCGGGTCCGGGCAGGAAATAGCGTGCCGCAACAGCCAGTAAGCATCTGACGGTGCCGACGGGACGACAACCTTGAGACCGGCCGTATGCGCCCAATAGGACTCGGTGGACTCTGAATGATGCTCGACCGCGCCGATACCCCCGAAAGACGGTATCCGTACCGTGACCGGCATGTTGACCTCACCGCGGGTACGGGTGTGGTACTTGGCCAGATGGCTGACGACTTGATCGAAGGCGGGGTAGGCGAACCCGTCGAACTGGATTTCGGGAACTGGCACAAAGCCGCGCAACGCCAGCCCGACCGCGATCCCGATCAGTGCGGATTCGGCCAGCGGCGTATCGAAGCAGCGATCTTTGCCGAAGGTTGCAGTCAGCCCCTCGGTCACCCGGAATACCCCACCCTGGGCCGCAACGTCTTCGCCGAAGACAAGTACCCGCTCATCGGCGGCCATCGCGTCGTGCAGTGCCCGATTGAGCGCTTGCACCATGGTCAACGGTTGACCTTCAGTCGGCTCGGCGACGGGTAACGCTTGGGGCGCTGTGCGGTCCGGTCGGGTAGGTGGGTCGGCGATCTGGGTCATCATGCCTCTTTAGCCAGCTCGGCCCGCAGCTGCCGGCGTTGTGCTTCCAGCCCTGGAGTGATTTCCTCGAACACCGTGGTGAATACCTCGTCGATGTCGATGTCGGGCGCCCCGAACACCGCGTCGCGCAGCTCGGTTCGCAACCGCTGCGCCCGGGCGGCGACCCGCTCTTCAAACCGTTCCGACCACACGCCGCGGTCCTGCAAGTACGTGCGGTAGCGCGGAATCGGGTCCAGCGCAAGCCAGCGGTCCAGCTCTTCTTGGCTCCGGTAACGAGTCGGATCGTCGGACGTGGTGTGCGGGCCGAGGCGGTAGGTGACCGCCTCGATCAGCGTCGGCCCTTGGCCGGCTCTGGCCCGGGCAGCGGCTTCGGCCATCACCGCATAGCACGCCAACACATCGTTGCCATCCACGCGAATTCCCGGCATCCCGTATGCGATCGCCTTGTGCGCGAGGGACAGTGCGACGGTCTGCTCATGTACCGGCACGGAGATCGCCCACTGGTTGTTTTGCACGTAGAACACGCACGGCGCCGCGAACACCGCCGCGAAGTTCAGCGCCTCATGCACGTCACCTTCGCTGGTGGCGCCGTCACCGAGGAATGCCACCGTCACGGAGTCCTCGCCGAGGCGCTGGGCGGCCATCGCCGCACCCACGGCATGCAGACCTTGGGTGCCCACGGGAACGGAGATAGGTGCACAACACTTCTTGGTGAATTCCAGACCGCCATGCCAGGTTCCGCGCCACGCGGCGCCGACGTGGCCCGGCGGTATGCCCCGCACAAGGATGACACCCAATTCGCGGTACTGCGGGAACAACCAGTCCGTCTTGCGCAGGCTTGCGGCGGCGCCGACTTGCGCGGCCTCTTGGCCGTTGCTGGACGGGAACAGCG
>JAFAQO010000518.1 GCA_019246375.1 Mycobacterium sp.
CCGGTACGGCCGGAGGAGGAGCCGGGCCATCGGATCCAGCGCTGCGGCGATGCCGGCCGGTACGGCCGGAGCAGGAGCCGGGCCATCGCATCTAGCCCGGCGCTAGGTTGGTGGCCATGAGTCAGACAGTGCGCGGCGTGGTTTCACGCAAGAAGGGCGAGCCGGTCGAATTGGTGGACATTGTGGTCCCCGATCCGGGGCCGGGTGAGGTCGTCGTCGACGTCACCGCGTGCGGTGTGTGCCACACCGATCTGACCTACCGCGAGGGCGGCATCACCGACGACTACCCGTTCCTGCTCGGTCACGAGGCCGCCGGCACCGTCGAATCCGTCGGCCCCGACGTCGCCGCGGTCGAACCGGGTGATTTCGTGATCCTCAACTGGCGCGCGGTGTGCGGCCAGTGCCGCGCCTGCAAACGCGGCAGACCGCAGTATTGCTTCGACACCTTCAACGCGGCGCAGAAGATGACGCTGACCGACGGCACGGAACTGACACCGGCGCTGGGCATCGGGGCGTTCGCCGACAAGACGCTGGTCCACGCTGGCCAATGCACCACCGTCGACCCGCAGGCCGACCCGGCGGTGGCCGGCTTGCTGGGTTGCGGGGTAATGGCCGGTCTGGGTGCCGCCATCAACACCGGCGCGGTCACCCGCGACGACACCGTCGCAGTTATCGGTTGCGGCGGAGTCGGGGATGCCGCGATCGCCGGCGCCGCACTGGTGGGCGCGAAGCGGATCATCGCCGTCGACACCGACAACACGAAACTGGAATGGGCGCGCAAGTTCGGTGCCACCCACACCGTCAATGCCCGCGAATTCGATGTCGTCAAGACCATTCAGGATCTGACTGACGGGTTCGGCGCCAACGTGGTGATCGACGCGGTGGGCCGACCGGAAACCTGGGAACAGGCGTTCTATGCCCGTGATCTCGCGGGAACCGTTGTGCTGGTGGGAGTTCCGACGCCAGAGATGCGGATCGACATGCCGCTGCTGGACTTCTTTTCCCACGGCGGAGCGCTGAAGTCGTCGTGGTACGGCGACTGCCTGCCCGAACGCGACTTCCCCACTCTGATCGACCTGTATTTGCAGGGCCGGTTGCCGCTGGAGAAGTTCGTCTCCGAACGCATTGGGCTGGAAGATATCGAAGAGGCATTCCACAACATGCACGCGGGTAAGGTGCTGCGTTCGGTGGTGATGTTGTAATGGCTGCCATCGAGCGTGTGGTCACCCACGGAACGTTCGAGCTCGACGGTGGCAGTTGGGAAGTCGACAACAATATCTGGATCGTGGGCGACGATTCCGACGTCGTGGTCTTCGACGCCGCCCACACCGCGGAACCGATCATCGCGGGAGTCCGGGGGCGAAATGTGGTCGCGGTGGTGTGCACGCACGGACACAACGATCACGTGACGGTGGCGCCGGAGTTGGGCAAGACGCTCGACGCACCGGTGCTGCTACACCCCGCCGATGAGGTGCTTTGGCGAATGACCCATCCAGATAGCGACTTTCGCGCAGTGGCCGACGGCGACAATGTGGCTGTCGCTGGCATGGAGCTGCGCGCGCTGCATACACCGGGCCACTCCCCCGGATCGGTGTGCTGGTATGCGCCCGACCTGGGTGCGGTGTTCAGCGGCGACACCCTGTTCTCGGGCGGGCCCGGCGCAACCGGACGCTCATTCTCAGATTTCCCGACCATCCTGCAGTCGATTTCGAGCCGGCTCGGCGCTCTGCCTGGCGACACCGTCGTCTATACCGGCCATGGCGACACCACGACCGTCGGCGATGAGATCGTCCACTACGATGAATGGGTGGCCAGAGGCCACTGAGAACTACCGTCCGTCCAGGATTCGGCGTTTCTCGGCCTCGAACTCCGCTTCGGTGAGCGCCCCCGATTTGCGGAGCGCGGCAAGGGTTTTCAGTCGCTCGACTCGGACACCTTCGTCGCTGGGCGTGTGCACCGCCTCGGGTGCCGCCGTCGCGGGTAGTGCCACCGGCTCCTCTGCGGCGAGCCGCGCTGAACTCCGACGACTGTGCGCCGACCACCACAGGGCGCAAATCAGATCCAACAGGCCTATCGCGAATAGCACGACGAATACCCACACCACGGAGCCATAAGAACTCCGGTGACCGAACGCCAATTGCGGATTGATGAAGCCGCCGACCTGCCCGTTGGTCCGGATCGTGTACGTGCTGTCGGCGGGAACCTTGACCAGCCACACCCGCCGCCGGGAATCAATGTTGACTGTGGTTGTGCTGCCGATACTTTCAGTCACCGTC
>JAFAQO010000610.1 GCA_019246375.1 Mycobacterium sp.
CCGACAAAGTCGCAAAGACGCGAGAAGGGATACCTATGACGGTGCACCCTGTGCTGGATGAAATCCGTGAACGGCCCGGTACCGGTGAGGTGATTCCGGTTTTCAATCCCGCCACCGAAGACCAGATCACAGAGTTCAAGGATTGCGGCCCGGAAGCCGTCAACGCAGCGGTTGCGCGTGCGAAGGAAACCGCCGAGTCGGGTGTCTGGAAGGGCTTGCCCGGCAGCGAGCGAGCCAAGGTGCTGTGGCGTATCGGCGAACTGATCGATCAGAATGCGGCAGAACTTGCCGAATTCGAGTCGCTCAATGCCGGCATGATTCCGATGCAGGCCCAGGCAACCGTGGCCGTCAGTTCGGAGTTCTTCCGGTACTACGCCGGGTGGTGCACCAAGATCGAGGGAATCGCGGCCGCCGTGCACACCAGCGGCCTCACCGGCATCGAAGCTCATCAGCACGCTTACACCCTCAAGGAGCCCTACGACGTGGTGGGGCTGATCTTCCCGTGGAACGGACCGATCTTCAATTTCTGTTGCAAGCTCGCGCCGTCGCTGGCTGCGGGCTGCAGCAGCGTCGTCAAGCCCGCCGAGGAGACCCCGCTCACCGCCCTGATTTTGGACAGAATCCTCAGCGAGGCCGGCGTGCCTGACGGTGTGGCAAACTTACTGATCGGCTACGGCCACACCGCCGGTGCCGCAATCACTGCGCACCCCGACGTCGACAAGGTCGCGTTCACCGGCTCGACCGAAGTTGGCAGGGAAATCGTTCATGCGGCCGGAGTAAGCAACCTCAAGAAAGTCACACTGGAACTCGGCGGGAAGTCGCCGGTACTAGTTTTCGACGACGCCGACCTGAACACCGCCATCCCCATGGCGGCCTTCGGCACCTTCGTGCACTCCGGGCAGGCCTGTGTGTGCGGCTCGCGCATCTTCGCGCAGCGGGGTGTCTACGAGAAAGTCGTAGACGGCATCGCGAACATCGCGAACACGCTCCAGCTGGGCGGCCCCAAAGATGAAGGCAGCATGATCGGCCCGTTGATCAGTCAAAAACAGCTCAACCGCGTGTTGGGCTACCTCGACCAGGGCAAGTCCGACGGCGTCGACCTCGTCACCGGCGGACACCGGCTCGACCGCAAGGGATACTTCGTCCACCCCACCGTGCTCACCAACGTCGCGTCCACCAGCAGACTGTTCCAGGAAGAGATCTTTGGGCCCGTGGTCGCGATCCTGCCGTTCGATGACGAGGACGAAGCGGTCGCCCTGGCCAACGACACCACCTACGGACTTGCAGCCACCGCCTGGACCAAAGACCTCGCCCGCGCACACCGGGTCGCCAAGCGGCTCAAGGCCGGAACGGTCGGGCTGAACTGCCAGATGCAGTTCGATCACTCGATGCCGTTTGGCGGCTACAAGCAATCCGGTTGGGGCTACGAGTCCGGCAAAGCTGGCCTAGAGACCTACCTGCAAACGAAGATCGTCTGGGCGCAAATGTAAGCGCTTGCGGCGCTGCTGATCAGCAACCATAACAGTGGCGCGCTATACCCCGGCGGCGGGGAAGCCCGCAATGTCGTCAGGACAGCTGCTGAGTGGAACTGCTTTCTGCGACGGGAGCAGCGATGCGACGAGTTACTGAAGGGCTCCTTGGCGACCATCCACTCCTGCAGCGCCGTGAATGACGTTGCGGCGCAGCGATATGATGCGGCGCCGCATGCCATTAAGCTTTTTTGGGGTGGTGCACTTCTGCCAGTTTGCGTGCAATTTCCCTGACCGGCGTGTTGGATCGCTGGGATAGTCGGCGCAGCAGGTCGAACGCTTCGACCGCGTCGATGTTGTAGCGCTCCATCAGCATGCCTTTGGCCTGGCCGATGATGTCACGGGACGCCAGGGCCCGGTGAAACTCGATGTCGCTGCGCAGCGCATTCCAGGCGAGCGCGGCATGAGTGGCATAAACGAATCCGAGATCATCGGATTCCGCACTGAACGCGCGCGGGCGTTCGGCATAGAAGTTGAACGATCCCATGGTGTCCCCGTTTACGGACATCGCAAAAGACAGCACCGACCGGATTGGGGTCTGCGCCAGCGCGTCGCGCCGATAGCGCGGCCAGCGCATGTCGTGGGTGAGATCGTCGACGCGCACAGGGTGGTGTTCCCGGGCGGCCTGCAGGCACGGCCCCTGTTGATGGCGTTGCTGGATGACATCGAGCAGCCTGGGATAGTTGCCGGACGCGGCGGGGGTGTCGATGCGGCCGCGGCGGTCCAGGGCGGTGATGCCGGCATGCTGCGCGCCCGGCACGTAGCGGGCCGCGCTGGCGGTGAGCTCACCGAGTACCGCGGCCAGCTCGGCGGGGTCCCGCTCGTGAACATCACGAATCAAGGTCGCGAGCTGCAAATGAATGTTGTCGTCGTTGGAAAACCCGTTGATGGCAGGTCCTGCCTGCCGACGCCCAGGTGCCGAAGAGTCCGCTGTTGTTGGCGCGGAGGATGTGCCGATCAACCGGCGAGCGACGTCGCTTACCGGCTGCCCGTAGAAGTCTGATAGCCGCGTCAGCAGTGACTGGCCCGCCCCGGCGTCAATACCGTGGCGCTGCTTCAGGACATCGATAGCGCAACTGATTTCATCGTCTGTCATGTCCTCGCCTGTCCTCCCCGGTTCCTACAGCGTGGTGGGCGGGGGTTCGGCCCTAACCTCGGGTGCCGTGAGCCCCAGATAGCCGGTTGGCGAACCGACCATTGAGGCATAGGCGGTCGACCGGCAAGCCAGCGGAAGGCCTTGGTTGTTGACCCCAAGCCCAATGGTGGAGAGATGCTAGGCGGCATTTCCGTGACCTGTGGTCCCGTCCGGGACGGTCAGAACCGCTAACTACACCCGGAGGCCCATGTGGTCGAGATCGTCGCGTCAAGCGGCTCCAGGCCCGCACAGCAGATCAACAACTATCACCATGTGTCGATACCTCCTTCCAATTACCGCTGTTGACCGGCACTAACAACCTGTGACATCAGAGCGGCTAACTCTATGCAGCAGGCACGGATAACCTATGGGGATGCCACTGATAATCTATTGCAAGTGATACAGATATTCATATAGCACCGCTGCTACACTTGTGCAAGGGGTCAAGCACATGTTTTCCTTGAACTGCCACACCTTTCCCTTGGATGACTCTGGAGTTAGGACACGCAGCGATGCCTGACGACGACCGCAAGGTGGGCCCGCCCGCGTCCGACCGCGGCGTGTACAGCATTTCGGTGGCAGCCGAACTGTCCGGCATCAATGAGCAATCGCTTCGGTTGTACGAACGCGAGGGCCTGTTGACTCCGGCACGCAGCAGGGGCGGTACCCGCCGCTACAGCGCCGACGACTGGGTCCGCCTGCAGCGCATCCGCGAGCTTGTCGATGCCGGAGTCAACATCGCTGGCATCGCCCGCATTCTCGGGCTAGAAGACCGCAACGCCGCCCTAGAGGACCGCAACATCACCCTGGAAGGTGACAACGCGGCACTGCGCACCAAATCGTCCGGACGAAACCAGAGCAGGCGCAGCACTTAAATGGCGGCCCGAGCTCAGGCGACCTTCGATACTCAGCACATCGGTCTGCGCTAGAAGTCGGCCCCATTTTGGCCCATGGAAGGTCGCGTGAGCAGGGGCAGTGATTCAACGGCCCTGGGCTGGGCCGATATCTGGTGGCCAGGGCCGGGATCGAACCGGCGACCTTCCCCTTTTCAGCCGGACGCTCATACCGACTGAGCTACCTGGCCGGAAGGCACCGTGTGCCTCGCCGTAATGGCGACCCTGACGGGACTCGAACCCGCGACCTCCGCCGTGACAGGGCGGCGCGCTAACCAACTGCGCCACAGGGCCTTGCTGTGTGCTCCGCGTCGCCGCGTCGCAGTACCCCCTACGGGATTCGAACCCGCGTTACCGCCTTGAAAGGGCGGCGTCCTAGGCCGACTAGACGAAGGGGGCCAGAACCGAATCTCTCCGGGGCACTCGCAACGAGCTTACGTTGGGAGCCACGTCAGCTTAGGTCACTACAGACCCAACCTTCAAACGAAGCACCGCTAAGGCGCAGTATCCTGTGCGTCGCGCCCCTATAGCTCAGTTGGTAGAGCTACGGACTTTTAATCCGCAGGTCCCAGGTTCGAGTCCTGGTGGGGGCACAGAAACATAGCGCTGCTCATCGTTTATTCATCGTTTATGGCGCGGTCCAAAAGGGCTGCTACCTCGGCGTGCACCTTGCGCCGGAGCATGTACCGGTCCTGAGTCATCGAAACCTTGGCATGCCCGAGCTGATCGGCGCCGATCCGCGCGGACAGGCCAGCGTCGTCGATAAGGGTGGCCACCGATTTGCGGAACGAGTGAGACGTAACGTCGGGCACCCCAAGGTTTTCGCGGACCTTGCGCCACTGCTTGTTGAAGTTGTCCGGGTCGCGCCAAGTGCCGGCGGCCGACGGGAAGATCATTGCCTGCTGGCCCCAGAAGGCCCGGCCGCCGCATCCGCAACGGCAACCGAGACCGCGGCGGTATCGCCGGGATACGCGCCCACGGCCAACGCATCGTCATCGAAACCAAGGACTGCGCCCGAACCGAGCTGGCCGCGTGGATACGTGAGGCCCACACCGAGGCCGGAAACGACGACGCCCTGGCCGGTGTCGTGGTCTCCAAGCGCCGCGGTGTTGGCGACCCGCTCAGTCAGTGGGTCCACATGGAGCTACGCGACCTCATCGCCCTGCTGACTGGTCAACCGCAGGACGGCCGCTATGAATAACCATCAACGCCGTAGCGTGATGAACATGTCCGGAGCTCGCCTGGCCAAGTTCGCCGACGAGACAGCGAAGCGTCTGCGTGCGCTCTTTGATGCCATCGACAGAGGCGAGCTGGGAGCGAGTGCCACGATGCGCGCCCGCATCGAAGGTGCCCTGTTAGCACTCGACGCCATCGCGTCCCCTGACCCGGTGGCCGCTCTTGACGCTATGCGCGATTCGCTTGGTCAGTGACCGGCTTCACACGCCTACGTCCGTACACAAAATGACCAGAGCGCGTACTAGATCACGGCGGTGGTGCACCTGGACACCACGGGGGGATTGGACAGAACCTGGGGCCCGGCGCCGATGGGGAAGGCGGTGGCGGCGTTTCCCCCTCAAAAATATTTCGAGCGACATTGCCCTGCCCAGGTTCGACGTACCAGTAGGTGTGGCAGACATTCGAGTCCCAGACGACTGGGTTCACACGAAGATTACCGGTCTGCACCGGAGGATCTCCTGGGCACCATTGGCATGGCCCTGCTGGGTGGTCATTCGGACAGCCCGGCCAAGCTCCTTGCGGCGGCGCAGGACTAGGTTGGGCTTGGGCGGTACCTGCGGCCAGCCCCAATCCGGTCACCCCGGCGCCCGACAGCAGCGCCCCGGCGAAGGCGCGCTTCAGCAGGTGCCCGCTAATCCGGCCGGGGAACCGGCTAGGCACTAGCTTCCGCCTCAAGCTGCAGCCGGATCACTTGCGCTCGCGCCCAGGCGGCCACAGCTTCGGCTTCGGCGGCTTCTGCCTCGGCGGACTTCGCCGGTTCGCTGCCGGATGGCCTGCCCCGCCGAAGAGTCGCG
>JAFAQO010000611.1 GCA_019246375.1 Mycobacterium sp.
ATGAGCTCGCCAAGGCCGACATCGAGCGCCGCGGCGATGGCGACGATGCCGCCACCATCGGCAAGCCCTCGTTCCTGGCCTCGCTGTTCAAGGGCAGAGGCAAGGCGAAGGCGAACGACGAGGAAGAAGAGGCGGCGGTCGAGCCCGTTCAGCCGGCGAAACCTGCGCCCGTTGTCGTCGCAGCGGCAAAACCCGCGCCCGCACCGGCCCCCGCGCCCGCATCGGCCCCCGCCGCCGTTCCTGCAGCACCGCGCGCGCCCGCCCGGGTGGTCGCGCCAGCGCCGGTGTATGCGCCGCCGCCGCCTGCTGCGCCTCCGCCCATCATCCCGCAACTGCCGGTGCCGGTGATCTTGCCTCCGCCGGTGATCGGACCGCCGATCGGTCCATGGGGCCACGGCGGTGGACATGGGGGCTTCGGCGGCGGCCACGGAGGCTTTGGCGGCGGCCACGGACACAGGTAACTGAACGCTCCAGCCGGAATGTTCTCCACTTCCGCGCGTAACGGTCGGCTGGACTTGCCGTGATGAAGCCTGCCCGGCTCGAGCGCTATGCTAACGCCGGACACTTGGCTCGCCAGCAAACGAATTGGGAGGAGCGGTGGACACCGTACTCGGGGTGTCGATGGCACCCACTACGGTCCGCATGGTGCTCGTCGAAGGAGAAAATGCGGACGGCGTCACCGTCGACGAGGACGACATCGAGCTTTCGCCTGACGGGGACCCAGCAACTTCCACCGGGCCCGATCAGGTGGTTTCGGCCATCCTCGGGACCCAGGAAGGCGCGACCGAAGCCGGGTACGCACTGTTGTCGACGGGAGTGACCTGGAGCGATCAGGTCGAGGCCTCGGCGCTGCGCGATGTGCTGGCCGCCCACAAGATGGAAAACGTCATGCTGGTCTCGGCGTTTCTGGCCGCGGCCGCACTGGCGCAGACCGTCGGCAACTCAACCGGCCACGAACAGACCGCGCTGCTATTCATCGAACCCGGTACCGCCACGCTGGGCGTGGTCAACAGCGCTGACGGCTCGGTCGCCGATGTGCACCGCGAGATCCTGCCCGAAGACGACGACGACGCCGTGGCCAAGCTGGTCGAAATGGTTTCTGGCGCTGAAGCGCTGGAAACGCGCCCGGACGCCGTGTTCGTTGTCGGCTCCGGCATCGACATACCTCTGATCAAGCCCGCCTTGGAGGCGGCGACTTCGCTTCCGCTCAGCGTTCCAGAGGAGCCGGAGACGGCGCTGGCCCGCGGTGCCGCACTGGCTTCGGCGAATGCCCCGCTGTTCGCGTCGTCGACGGCTACGTTGGCCTACGCGCAGGATCCCGGCACCGGCGCGGTCAACCCGTTCGCGGTCGCTCCCGGCTATCTCGCTGTGCCTGATACGCCGATCGAGGCCGAGCTGGCTGACGAGGGCCTGGCCTACAGCGCCGTCCCAGACGATGAAGCCGCGGCTTTCACCCAAGAGGGACCCGACGCGCACGCCGACGTCGGCGACGAGGTCCTCTACTCCGGCGTGCTCGACTTCCGCGCTGAGCCGGTCGAGCCGGAGAGCCGCAAGCCGTTCCTGGTGGCCATGAGCGTGTTGACGATCTTCGTCGCCGGGGTGGTGGCCTTGGTGATGGCAATGGCGGTTGCGATTCGGCCGCACGTCGCTCAGCGGCCCAGCTTGGCCCAATCACATGTCGTGGCCAATCCGGCTGCGCCGGCGCCGCCTGCCCCGAACGCACAAGTGCCCGCTCCACCCGCGCCGGCTCCTGCTCCGCCCGCGCCGGCCCCAGCTCCCGCTGAGGCACCGGTGCCTGCACCCGCCGCGCGCCCTGCGCCTGCACCCGCCGCGGGCCCTGCGCCGGCTCCGCCGCCCGCGCTTCCGCCAATCCAGTTGCCTGCGCCGGCTCCCGCACCGGCACTTCCAGCGCCGATTCCGCCGCTCATCCCGCAGCTGGTGGCTCCTCCTGCGCCGGGGCCGCCGGTCGCACCGTGGGGCGGTGATCACGGCGGAGGTGGCTGGGGTCACGGCGGTGAACACGGTCGCGGCGGCTTCGGTGGCGGCCCGGGTATCCCGCTACCGGGCCTGCACCTCGGGTTCTAGTTCGCCCAGCGGTAAGTCCGGCCTGGGGTCGGGTGCCTGCTTGTCGGACCAAGCCGCTACCTGGCACGCAGGTAGGCTGGAATATCGGGGTGGTGAGGCCCAGCCGTCTCGCGGCTATCGGATTCAGCTTGCCGGCGAACTACTTTGGAGGAGCAGTGGACACCGTGCTCGGGGTGTCGATGGCACCCAAGACGGTCAATATGGTGCTGGTTGAAGGCCAAAACGCCAATGGCGCCACCGTCGACGAAGACAACTTCGACGTCGGTGATGGGCAAGGCGCGGCTACTAATAGCGGGCCCAACCAGGTGATTTCGGCGATCCTGGGCACCCAGGAAGGCGCCACCCAAGCCGGGTACGCACTGCTGTCCACCGGCGTGACCTGGACCGACCCCACCGAGGCCGCCGCGCTGCGCGATGCGCTGGCCGCCCACAAGATGGAGAACGTCATGCTGGTCTCGGCGTTTCTGTCCGCGGCGGCACTGGCGCAGGAAGTCGGCAATGCGACCGGCTACGAGCAGACGGCGCTGCTTTTCGTTGAACCCGACACCGCGACGCTGGCCATGGTCAATACGGCTGATGGTGCTATCTCCGAGGTGCGTCGACAGCCGCTGCAAAGCGGCGATCCGAGCGCCGAGTTGGCGGCAATGGTCTCCGACGCTGACACGCTGCCTATGCGCCCCGGCGGGCTGTTCGTCGTCGGGTCGGGCGTTGACATTGCGCCGATCAAGCCGGCACTGGAAGCGGCGACCTCGCTTTTGGTGAGCACTCCCGAGGAGCCGGAGACAGCGCTGGCCCGGGGTGCGGCGCTGGCTTCGGCCAACGCACCGTTGTTTTCCTCGTCCACCCAGGCGATGGCCTACGCGCAGGATCCCGGCACCGGCGCCATCGATCCTTACGCGGTCGCACCCCATTACCTCGAAGCTGGCGCCGCCGGTGCTGGCGGGGAAGCACTCGCCTACAGTGCCGTCGCGGACGACGAAGCCAACGCCTACACGGCCGTCGCCGGTCAAGCGGATGTCGCGGCGGGAGCATACCCGAACTTCGGTGCCGACCATGCCGCTGAGCAGCGGAAGCAGCGCCGGCCGTTTTGGATGGTCGCCAGCGCGGTGGCGGCGATCTTTCTTGTTGGCGTCGTGGCACTAGTGATTGCGCTGGCGATGAACATCCGGCCGAGCGTCGGTACGCGACCCAATCCCGGCCACCAACTGGTCGCTCCGACGCCGGCCCCACCCCCGAATGCTCCGCCGCCTGGAGCCCCGGCTCCGCCTCCCGCGGCACCGGCTCCCGGGGCCCCGGCACCGGCGGCGCCTGCTCCGGCTCCTGCGGCTCCGGCACCGGCTCCGGCCGCACCCGCTCCGGCGCCGGAGGCGCCTGTCGCGCCGCCGCCGGTGATCCCGCAGGTGCCGAACTTCAACCCGCCGGGGCCGGTCGGACCGCCCGGCGGCGGTTTCCCCGGTGTACCCGGCATTCCCGGCATCCCTGGCGGCGGCGGCGGGTTCCCGGGCGGCGGCGGCGGTGGCGGCGGGGGCCACGGCGGTGGCGGCGGCGGAGGCCACGGCGCCGGTGGCGGCGGAGGCCACGGCGGTAGGTGAGCTCGAAGGTGCGACGTGAGCGGTTCACCGCTCCACAGAGCGCAGCTAGCTGGCAAAGGAATTGGGAGGGAAATTGGATACCGTACTTGGTGTCTCGATGGCGCCGACGACGGTGCGAATGGTGCTGGTCGAAGGCGAGAACGGCGACGGGGCCACCGTAGACGAAGAGAACATCGAGCGCACTGACACGGGCGACTCGGCAACTCGCAGCGGGCCCGATCAGGTGATCTCGGCGATCCTGGGCACCCAAGAAGGCGCTACCCAAGCCGGATACGCACTGCGGTCGACCGGCGTCACCTGGACTGACCCTGCTGAGGCCGCAGCGCTGCGCGACGCGCTGGCCAACCACAAAATCGAGAACGTGATGCTGGTCTCGGGGTTTTTGGCCGCGGCCGCATTGGCCCAAGAGGTCGGCAGCGAAGTCGGCTACGCCCAGACCGGCCTGCTGTTCGTCGAGCCCGATACCGCGACGTTGGCCGTCGTCGATTCCGCCGACGGTTCGATCACGGAGGTGCAGCGACAGCCTCTGCAGGGGACCGACCGCATTTCACAGTTGACGGCGATGATCTCCGGCGCGGAGGCGCTGGGCACTCGCCCCGACGGGCTGTTCGTCGTCGGCTCCGACGTCGACATTGCCCCGATCAAGCCGGCACTGGAGGCAGCGACCACACTTATGGTGAGCGCACCGGCGGAACCGGAGACCGCCCTGGCCCGCGGGGCGGCGCTGGCGTCGGCCAATGCGCCGCTGTTTTCCTCGTCCACTCAGGCGCTGGCCTACGCGCAGGATCCCGGCACCGGATTCATAGACCCCTATGCGGTTTCTCCCGGTTATTTCGACGCTCCACCCAACGTCGCCCCGGGCGAAGAGCCCCTGGCCTACAGCGCCGTTCCCGACGAGGACGCCGACGCTTATACCGTCGTCGTGCCGGAATCGGACACCGCCACCGGCGCATACCGCGACATCAGCGGCATCCGAGGCGGTCGCGGGCGCAGGCCGCTTGCGCTAGTGGTAAGCGCGGTGGCGGCGGTCTTCGTTGTCGGCGTTGTCGCGCTGGTGGTCTTACTGGCCATCGGTGTGCGTCCGACGGTCGCTGTGGCGCCTCATCCGGGACAGAACAGCTTGGTGGCTCCGCCCAAGCAGGCACCGGCTCCAGCTCCACCTGCGGCGTCCGCGCCGGCTCTTGCCCCTGTTCCGGCTGCACCGCCTCCGCCGGCAGCCGCTCCGGCTCCCGCACCCGCTCCGGCGCCTGCCGCTCCAGCGCCTGTTGCTCCGGCACCGGTGCCTGTTGCTCCGGCTCCGGTGCCTGTTGCTCCGGCTCCGGCGCCCGCTCCTGTGGCTCCGGCTCCGGCGCCCGCTCCTGTTGCTCCGGCTCCGGCACCCGCTCCCGTTGCTCCAGCTCCGGTTGCTCCGGCTCCGGCTCCGGCACCCGTGGCTCCCGTCCCGGTTCCCATTCCGATTCCGTTCCCAGCCGCGCCGGCTCCAGTCGCTCCGCGAATTTTCGGTCCGCCGGTCCAAGGACCACCACTGCAACCGTGGGGCGGCGACCACGGCGGCGGCGGCTGGGGCCACGGTGGTGGACCCTCCGGCGGCGGAGGAGGCTTCGGCATCCCCGGCCTCGGCGGCGGCGGCTTCGGCGGAGGCGGTTTCGGCGGCGACGGCGGCTTTGGCGGCAGACGCAGGTAACTGTCACCTATCGTTCGCTTGACGCTCAACGCTACGACGCGGTGAGCTCATCGGGAACGCCTACACAGGCGGTGTGCGATGCACCGTGTTCGGCACGGGCTACCTAGGGGCTACCCATGCCGCCGGAATGGCGGAGTTAGGGCATGACGTCGTCGGGGTGGACATCGACCCCGGTAAGATCGCCAAGCTGGCCAGCGGTGACACTCCGTTCTACGAGCCCGGTCTCCCGAAGTTATTGGCCGACAACCTCGCCGCCGGCCGGCTTCGGTTCACCACCGACTACGACATGGCCGCCGACTTCGGCGATGTGCATTTCCTCGGTGTCGGCACCCCGCAGAAGAAGGGTGAATACGGCGCCGACTTGCGCCATGTCCATGCCGTCATCGACGCATTGGTGCCGCGGCTGACTCGGCCTTCGGTGATCGTCGGCAAGTCGACGGTCCCTGTTGGCACCGCCGCCGAGCTCGCCGAGCGGGCCCGAGTGCTGGCGCCCAGTGGGGTCGACGTCGAAGTGGCCTGGAATCCGGAGTTTTTGCGCGAGGGCTTCGCGGTGCACGACACCCTGCGACCAGATCGCATTATCCTTGGCGTGCAACCTAATTCGCGGCGAGCAGAGCCGGCAATCCGCGAGCTGTACCGGCCGCTGCTGGAGGCCGACGTGCCGTTCCTCATAACGGATCTGCAGACCGCCGAACTGGTCAAGGTTTCCGCCAATGCTTTTCTGGCGACCAAGATTTCGTTTATCAACGCGATCTCCGAAGTGTGCGAGGCCGTCGGCGCCGACGTCACCCTGTTGGCCGACGCACTCGGATACGATCCCCGGATCGGACGGCGATGCCTCAACGCGGGTTTGGGATTTGGCGGTGGCTGCCTGCCCAAGGACATCCGCGCGTTCATGGCCCGCGCCGGTGAACTGGGTGCCGATCAGGCGCTGACCTTTCTGCGCGAGGTGGACAACATCAACATGCGCCGCCGGACCCGCATGGTGGAGTTGGCCACCCGGGCCTGCGGCGGATCGCTGCTGGGCGCCAACGTCGCCGTGCTCGGCGCTGCTTTCAAACCCGAATCGGACGACGTCCGCGACTCGCCGGCGCTCAATGTCGCGGGACAGCTACAGCTCAACGGTGCCGCAGTCAACGTTTATGACCCGAAAGCTCTGGAAAACGCACAGCGGGCGTTCCCGACGCTGAACTATGCGGTCTCGGTCACGGAGGCCTGCGAGCGTGCCGACGCGGTCCTGGTGCTTACCGAGTGGCAAGAATTCGTCGACCTTGACCCCGCCGACCTCGCCGACCGGGTGCGGGCCAAGGTCATCGTCGACGGCCGCAACTGCCTCGACGTCGACCGCTGGCAGCACGCGGGTTGGCAGGTGCACTCATTAGGGCGGCGCGTAGCCTAACCGCGTGGATTACGCGGCAGCATTCCTCGAGCAGAACCGCGCCTTCGGAGACGCGATCCGCAGCGCTGACCCGTCTACGCCGGTGCCGACCTGTCCGGGCTGGAGCTTCAAGGAACTCTTCCGCCACGTCGGCCGCGGGGACCGCTGGGCGGCGCAGATCATTCTCGACCGAGTGGACCATTACCTCGACCCCCGCAGCGTTGAGGGCGGTAAGCCGCCACCGGATCCCGACGACGCGATTTCCTGGCTGCACGGCGGGGCGCAGCGGCTGATCGACGCCTTAGAGCTGACGGGCCCGGTAACGCCGGTGTGGACCTTCCTCGGATCGCGGCCGGCGTATTGGTGGGTCCGGCGCCGGCTGCACGAAGCGACCGTGCATCGGGCCGACGCTGAGCTCGCGCTTGGCCTCGACTACACGCTCACACCCGAACTGGCGGCCGACGCGATCAGCGAATGGCTGGAGCGGGTGGCCGCTCAAGCCGGCCGCGACGGCGCACCGCTACCGATCGAGAACGGCCATACCGTGCACCTGCACGCCACCGATCCCGGGCTGGGCGCCACTGGTGAATGGACTCTGAGCAGCGACGGGTCGCGGATCACCTGGTCACACGAGCATGGCAAGGGTACGGTCGCGTTGCGCGGCGGCGCCGCCGAGCTGCTGCTGGCGATCGTGCGTCGCAAGCCCGTGGCCGACACCGGCATCACGGTGTTCGGCGACGACGCCGTCTGGCAGAACTGGCTGGACCGCACACCGTTCTAAACCGCGCCACGCACGGTACGTTTGGCAGATCATGTCCACATCGGAGATCGCCACTGTCCTGGCGTGGCACGATGCCCTGAATGCCTCCGACGTCGACACCCTGGTCGCCCTGTCCAGCGACGACATCGAAGTCGGTGACGCCCACGGCGCCGCTCAGGGCCAGGACGCGCTCCGTAAGTGGGCGGCCGCCCGCAAGCCGACTGCCGAAGTGGGCCGGATCTATGTGCATGATGGCGTCGTGGTCGTCGAACAGAAGATCAGCGGCTCCGACGACTCGGGCGCCGGCACAACTGCGGCGTCAGCGTTCCGGGTAGTCCGCGATCACGTCACCTCGGTGTTTCGTCACGAGGATCTGGCAGCCGCGCTGGCGGCGACCGATCTCACCGAGGCCGACCTCATCGACTGAGGAGACGGGCGAAACAGGAGCTAGGCAATGCGCGGGATCATTCTGGCGGGCGGCTCGGGCACGCGCCTGTATCCGATCACGATGGGTATCAGCAAGCAGCTGCTGCCGGTGTACGACAAGCCGCTGATCTACTATCCGCTCTCGACGTTGATGATGGCGGGGATCCGCGACATCCAAGTGATCACCACCGCCAACGACCTGCCCGGTTTTCAGCGACTGCTCGGCGATGGCACATCGTTCGGCATCAACATCAGTTATGCGATCCAGGACCGGCCCGATGGGTTGGCGCAGGCATTCGTGATCGGAGCTGATCACATCGGAGCTGATTCGGTGGCGTTGGCGTTGGGCGACAACGTCTTCTACGGTCCTGGGCTGGGGACGAGCCTTAGCCGCTTCCAATCCGTTGATGGCGGAGCCATTTTCGCCTATTGGGTGGCCAATCCGTCGGCGTACGGTGTCGTCGAATTCGGCGCCGATGGGACGGCGCTGTCGGTGGAGGAAAAGCCGGCCACCCCGAAATCGCACTATGCGGTGCCGGGCCTTTACTTCTACGGCAATGACGTCGTCGAAATTGCCCGTGGCTTAAGAAGATCCGCACGCGGCGAGTACGAGATCACCGAAATCAACCAAACCTACCTCAATCAGGGCCGGCTCGCCGTCGAGGTGCTCGCCCGCGGTACCGCGTGGTTGGACACCGGAACGTTCGACTCGCTGCTCGACGCCAGCGACTACGTGCGCACCCTGGAACGCCGGCAGGGCCTGAAGATCAGCATTCCCGAGGAAGTGGCGTGGCGGATGGGCTTCATCGACGACGAGCAGCTGGCTCAGCGCGCCCGCACCTTGCTCAACTCCGGCTACGGCTGCTACCTGCTCGAGCTGCTGGAGCGGCCGTAATTTCGGCACGGGCGGCCGGACACGCGTGCGTCTTCGGCGGTCGGTGGCGTTAGTTCATAGTCGCAAGGTTGCGCAAGAAGTTTTGCAAGCTCTCCTCGCGCCCGGTGAGCGGCGACACTACGCCTTGATCTCGGGCAAAGCATGGCTTCGGAAGGCAGCAGGCCCGGCTGGCGGTGTGCCGTTTACTGGCGGTAGCTGGCCAGGAAGTTGCCCAGTGCCTCCGATCGCGGGGGACAGGTCGCTCGTCGTCTTCGATGTACGCCGCGCGTTTGACTGCTGGTAACTTGCACGCGTCATTGCCCGGGTTGAAGGTAAACACGCAGTGGAAGAGTATAGCGTGTTGGTTGACGGAAGCTGTCGGCAAAGTTACAGCGGACACACAGCTTGCGGTCCCACACGAAAGGGTCAGCGCGGAATACGCTTGGTTACATCCAGATGACAACGGCACCGAACCACCCACCGTCAATTCCTGGCTCGGCCATGTTCGCCGTGCTAGCAATTGCCATCGTGGCCATTGCCGGAGTATCGGTTTTCTATATGAGACATGATCTTCTCGTACCGAAAGCGTCCACGCGGGTTTCGCAGTCCGAGTCTGCGCCGCCGGTTGATCCGCCGCCGACAGGGCTACAAGACAGAGATGGCCAATTCGTATTGCTGTTGACCGCCCAAGGGCTTCAAACGCCGGGAGGTCGCGAGGGTGCGATCAGCGACGCACATCGCGTTTGCTCACGCTTGAGCCGCGGCGAGAGTGAACAGCAGGTCGTTCAAGACATTTTTCAAGGATCGCCGGGCATGTCGATGGCTACCGCAACGTCTTTCGCCGACATCGCTATTGGCGCGTACTGCCCGCAGGGCTGATTACTGGCGGTAGCTGACCAGGAAGTTGCCCAGTCGCTCGATCGCGCGGGACAGGTCACGCGACCACGGCAGCGTCACGATCCGTAAGTGATCCGGTGCTGGCCAATTGAATCCGGTGCCCTGGGTGACCAAAATCTTTTCCGAGAGCAGCAGGTCGAGTACCAGCTGCTCGTCGTCCTCGATGTCGTAGACCTCGGGGTCAAGCCGAGGGAATGTGTACAGCGCGCCCTCGGGCTTGACGCAGGACACACCGGGAATCTCGTTGAGTTTCGTCCAGGCGACGTCGCGCTGCTCGAGCAGGCGACCGCCCGGAAGGACCAAGTCCTCGATGCTCTGATGACCGCCCAGGGCAACCTGAATCGCATGCTGGGCCGGAACGTTCGGGCACAACCGCATATTCGCCAGCAGGCTGATGCCTTCGATGAAGCTGGCGGCATGGTCCTTGGGACCGGTGATCGCCAGCCAGCCGGCCCGGTAACCGGCGACACGGTAGGCCTTCGAAAGTCCGTTGAAGGTCAAGCACAACACATCTGGTGCCACGGAAGCCATGCTGATGTGCTTGGCGTCGTCGTAGAGGATCTTGTCGTAGATCTCGTCGGCGAGCAGCAGCAGCTCATGTTTACGCGCCAAGTCGGCTATCTGGGAAAGGATTTCGCGGCTGTAGACAGCACCGGTCGGGTTGTTCGGGTTGATAATGACCAGCGCCTTGGTGCGCTCGGTGATCTTCGATGCCAGGTCGTCGATGTCGGGCTGCCAGCTCTGAGTCTCGTCGCACAGGTAGTGCACCGGCGTGCCGCCCGCCAGCGACGTCGACGCCGTCCACAGCGGATAGTCGGGTGCCGGAATCAACACCTGATCGCCATTGTCCAGCAGGGCCTGCAGCGTCAGGGTGATCAGCTCGGAGACCCCGTTGCCCAGGTAGACGTCGTCGACGTCGAATTGCGGGAAGCCGTCGACAAGTTCGTACCGGGTCACCACCGCGCGCCGCGCCGAGAGGATGCCCTGGGAGTCGGAGTAGCCCTGCGCATAGGGCAGCGCCTGGATCATGTCGCGCATGATCACGTCGGGTGCCTCGAAGCCGAAAGGCGCGGGA
>JAFAQO010000612.1 GCA_019246375.1 Mycobacterium sp.
AGCGACTCGCTGACCTCATCGATCCAATGGGCGTCCTCAACGACGTAAACCGCCGGGGCCTGGCGGGCCAGCGACGCGGCATTGACCAGCGCGGTCAACCGCCGCCGCCGGGCGTCCGGATCGATCTTCGGCAGCGCCACATCGGGATCGGCGATGCCCAGCAGGTCGTCAAAGAGCAACAAGTCCTCAGGCTCCGCGTCGGGAGCCTGAGCCCGGATCTGCGCTCGGGCGGCAGGTGGATCAAGGCCCTCGACGCCGGTGACAGCGCGCAACAGGCGCGTCACGGCATGGAAGGGGACCTGGCTGGTGTGCGATTCGCAGAAGGCGGTGAACACGTCGACATCACGGGCATCTGCCATCGCCGAAACTTCACGCGCAAGACGGCTTTTGCCGATGCCAGGCGAGCCGACCACGCCCACCACTGCGCCGTGGCCATCGAGTGCACGCTTTAGCAAGCCTGCAACGGCGGACATTTCCCACTGCCGACCGATCAGACCCGGCTGCGGGCACGGCGGCCGAACTGCTACCGGGTCATCTTCGTCGGTAACCTCGTCGGGGTCGAGCAGCGACAGCAGGGCGGGCATGCCGGAAAGTTCGGTTACCGCGTCCCGGCATGACGGACACTCGCCCAGGTGTGCCTCGAATTCGCGCCGGTCGACGTCGGACAATGACCCCAGCACGTAGGCCGCGTCCCACAGAGCGTACTTGTGGCCGTCTTGTCCGCGGGGTTCAGGGACGGATGGTCCCAGCCCCGGAAAGGCCGTCATTGCTCCACTCCCATCTCCTGCAGCGTCCGCCGCACGGTTCGCAGTGCGTAATGCAGCCGCGATTTCACTGCGCCTTCGGCGATTCCCAGGTCGGCGCCTATTTGTGCGGTGGTCCAGCCGTAATAGTAGGCACGTCGAACAACCGCGCGATGTTCGGCCGGCAGCCGCGCGAACGCGTCGGCTACCAGTGTCCGGTCCAGCGCCGAGTTGAGTTCATCCGATCCACCCGCGTCCGGCGAGGCCGAGCCGTTGGACGAGATCAGGTCGCGGGCGACGGTGAACAGCCAGGCGCGCGCCGATCGCTCGTTGCCGTCGACCATCTGCGGATGCTGCCCCGCCCGCAGCAGCGTCTCCTGCACCACGTCGTCCGCCTGGGTCTCATTGCTCGTCAACCGGCACGCATAGCGCCATAAAGCCGCGCCGTGCTGGTTGTAGAGCACCCTCATCACGCCGGTTTTCGGAACGTCCATCACCAGCCTTCCGGTGGAGACACGAGGGCGGCGCCGTTTTGGTTCACGACCGGCGCTACCCGATGGTCAAGATGCAGCGCCGGTAGCCGGTGCGATTGAGGAACCGCCGCATCGCAAAACCGTGCGCCCGAGCGCGGCTCGGTGCCACATGTGCGGCACCCGGTCGCTGGGGTCATCCGACCCTCCGCCGCTTCCGGCCCCCGAAGTCCCAGTTCACCAGCATAAGGCGGTAGACGATTCGCAGAAGAGGTTTGATCAGGTCACCATCAGCGGCACGTCTTCGCCCGTAATGGGGGCGTATCGCTGGGACCCGCTTCCTCGGCCAGCACGCGATACACAGTTGGCCTGCTAACGCCGACCGGCGCGCCCTCGACTTTTTTCTTCGAAGATTTTCAGACGGCGGGCATGGGACCGGCGCGAGACGCTGACATTTGTTTCACAGCGTTATTTAGCTGATTGTCAGGATGTCCCCGTTGAGGGTCACGGTTTTCGCGGGCAGGGGCTTGGTCGTCGGGCCGTGGGCGACGGAGCCGTCGGCGATGTTGTAGCGGCTACTGTGGCACGGACATCGGATGGTGCCGTCTTGGACGGTGTCTACCCGGCAGCCCAGGTGGGTGCAGGTGGCGCTAAAGGCTTTGAATTGGCCGGGCTGCGGCTGGGTGATCACGGTGTCCTGGTCGTCGAGTATCGTGCCACCGCCGACCGGAACTTCGCTGGCCTTCAGTAGGCCGGACCTGGTCGGCGTACTCTCTTCGCTGCTGGCAGAGCTGGTCCTTGTGGATGCCGGCTGGTGGGGGCCGCAGGCCGTGAGGAAGGCTCCGGCGCCGAGGGCGCCGGAGCCGAGCAGCATGCCCCGCCGGGTCGTGGTGAGGTGCCCCTGTCGAATTTCGGTCATGTCGCATTTCCTTGTTGAGCTTTCGCCGGTGTCCGTTGGGCGCTGAGCACCACCGCGGCGCCCACCAATATCACGGTGAGCGCCTCGGTGATGGCGCTGAGCGCAGCCTGCGGTGCCGGGTCCCATCCGCTTTCGGTGAATCCGAACAACCCGACGGTGCGCGAGAGCGCGAACGCGACCAGGGTGCCGACCGACAGCACCGCGCCGGCCCAGGATAACCAGCCGGGCGCGCCGACCAGAATCAACGCGGCCAGCGCGCAAAAGGCGCTGGCCTGAAACAGAAATGCCGGGCCGACGGTCGGGATGTGGCGATAGCCGTGGATGTAAAGGTCGGCGTGGATAACCCCGCTGATCGCCAGGCTGGCGCTGACGCCGACCCTGATGGCCCACCGGAGAGCGGTTGTGGATTTCATTGCAGGGTCTGCTCCTTCACGGCGAGGGCGCGTGGGCCTTTGGTGTAGCTGACCTCGCGGATACCCAGCGCGTCGTGCAGTTTGCCGGCGGGCAATGTGACGGGTTTGGGCGCCGGGCCGTCACCAGGGCGCGGCAACGGATAGGCGGTGGTGGTGCCGCTGTAAAACGTCACGTTGCCTTCGGTCTTGGTAAACAGCTGGTGCACATGACCGTTGAGGCAGGTGACCGAGGAGAACCGCTTCAGGTAACTCAGCGCTTGGGTCGCATCATCGGTGCCCCAGCCCCAGGCCGGGTACATCGCGAACAACGGGATATGGCTGAACACCACGATCGGGGTGTCATTCGACAGGCCCGCGACGTCCTTTTCGACGAACTCCAGCTGATCGTTACCCAGGTGACCCAGCTTTTCCAGATCCAGGGTGTTCACCAGCCCGATGAAGTGCACCCCGGCGACATCGAAGCTGTACCAGCCCTCGCCGCGGGTGCCCGCGCCGAAGGTTTGGCGGTACTTCTGGCCGGCGTCATCGGTCGAGTCGTGCTCGCCGGGCACGGTGAACACCTGCGGGGTGTGCAGCCCGGCCATCATCTGCTTGACCTGATCGAATTGCTCGGGGGTGGCCAGGTGGGTGAGATCGCCGGTGTGGATCACAAAGTCCGGCGTGTAGCCCAGGCTGTTGACCTGGTTGATGGCATGGGTGAAGGTGTCGGCGACATTACGATTGGCGGCGCCACGAAACCCGATGTGGCTGTCGCTGATCTGGGCGAACCGCAGCGTCGGGCGCGAGGCCGATCCGGTGGTGCTGGTCGACCCCGCGATGTGGGCGATGACCTCGCCGCCAGCGACGGTGAGCACCACGGCCGCGCCGAACCAAGCGCTGTGGCGGATCAGCTGGCGGCGCGTCATCGTGTGCGGGTCGCGCTGTTGACCGGTCATTTGGTCGTCAGCTGGTTGGTCCACGGCACGATCGTCCCTACCGGCACGGTCAGCGTGGCGGACACGAACGCGAAGTTGTTGCTGACCGCGGTGCCGATGCTTGGCGCCAGCGCCGCTGGCGTCGGGGCGGGTGCGGCGCCCGACGCCGAAGCCGGCGCGCTTGCGGTTGCGTGGCCCACCATCCCCAGCGTCGTGGTGACCTGCGAACGGACATTGATCGACTGACTCGACTGCGGGCTGGAGTGCGTCGCTGAGCAACCCGAGACCAGCACAATGTCCGCCGCCCGGCCCGCCGGGAGCGCCGCAAGCAGCAGCTGACGTCGTGACATGACGCGCACCTCCTCCAAGGTCGTCGATAGCGCCCCGCTTCCGCGGACTGTCGCCAGTAGATAGGGAGGTGGGTTACAGCGTCACGTCCGTCGTGCGGGGGGCTGGGCCGGGGCCAACACTTCGATGGCGCCGTTGACCTCACGCACCTCAAAGTGCGGCAGGGGCCGCGGACCGATCGGCAGCTGATGGGTCAGCAGCTGCCCTGTCGGCGCGAAAGATGTGGAATGGCAGGGGCAGCGCAGCCGGTCATCGGGCTGGTCGAACCATAACCGGCAGCCCTGATGGGTGCACACCCCAGACACCGCCTCGACGCGACCGTTGACCCGGCGTACAAACCCGATGAGCGAGTCGTGTTCGAAGGGACGCATCACCGCATCGGGCACATCTGAACTCGCGGCGACCACCTGCCAGCCGCCGTCACTGGGCACCAGCTCACCGCCCGAAACCGCGGTGTCGGCCTGGGTTGGTCGCTCGGGGCCGCCCGCCAGCAAACGATCGGCGGTCACCGCCGCAACCGCCGCCGCGGCGGCGGCCGATGTTCCGACGATGACCTGCCGCCGCGTGGTACCCAGCGCGCGCGTGGATTCGTCCGGTGACGGTGCGCCGGTCATTTGGGCGGCCAGGCGCCGGTGCAGGTCGGTCAAAAACTGCTGACGTGGGGCATCGCCGCCCGGGCGCGCGGCCCGCAGCTCGATCGCCGTGCGGATTTGGGCGGCCTGGAACTCATCCGGGCGAAACGGCGTGGGACGGCGACCGGCCAGTAGGTCGCTCACATAGCGGCGCAGCCCTCGGGCAGTCATGGCCCCTCCCTGTCGTTCAGCTGCGCGGCCAACCGCAACGCGCGGTGTTGCAGCACCTTGGCGTTGGCCACGCTAACACCCATCTCTTTCGCCGAGTCCTTGATCGAACTGCCCTGCAGAAACCGCAGTTCCAGAATCCGGCGGTAGTTGTCGGGCAGCCCGTTAAGCACGGCGCGGACGCGCTGCGGGGCGGTGCTGATAGCCTCCTCGCTGTCGGGGGAAAGCGCACCGATGTCTTCGATCACGGTGACCTCACGCCCCAGCGTTGCCTTCCAATGCGCGGCCAGCACCGTGCGCGCGGTGGCCCGCAGATACGCCCGGACTTCAGCCATACTCGCTGAGAGCCGCAGTGGCCCCAACGCTGCCAAAAACACCTCGGCGGTCAGATCCTCCGCGTCGGCCCGGTTGCCGACCCGGGCGAACATCGTGCGATACACCCAGGTCGCGTTGTCGCGATAAACCGCCTCCCAATCCGCATAGCGATCGCCGGGCACCACCCGCAAAGCGGGCGGACCGTGGGGATCGCGCTGCTCCATCAGCAATTTCCTGCCCTATCGGCACCGAAAACCCAGCTGCACAAACCATACGGCTCCACAAATCAATAGCCCAGCGGGTTACACCTGGCCCAGCCGCGGGCCCCGACGCTTCCGGCTTGACGGCAGGGCGCGCACCGAGTGACTTACCGCTGTAACTTGCCGCCGTATCTCTTGGCGGGGAGTCGCAGAGGGCTCCCGGCATCGACGGACAAGAAGGGACCATCGTGGCTTCCCCATCCGGCACAGCCAACCCCCGACACCCCCGCGGCGGCACTTGCGTTGGCCTATACCGGTCACCGACAGCTCGATGACGGCTCGGTGATCCGCGTCGACCTTGAATGCCGGCAATTCGTGGGCCCCTACTACCGGCCCGACATGACAACGCTCAAACGGATGGCCGGCGATCGTGAGGACGTGTTGGCGACCGTCGCTGTATGACTACGCCTCGGCAGCCTTCGCTGGCGGCATGAATCCACGTCGTTTCAGACCGGTTTAACCCGCGAAGGGACAGGATGCACCCATATGCGACACTTCCGACAACCGAAAGCCTTTCCGGGGCAGGCGAACTCGGCACACACGCGATTCATTCGAATCACCGCATCGGCGGGGCGCGGAGGTGATCGCACGTAGCCGCCGACACGACAAACATTGGAGGACATTGTGCTTGCTAATTTCGGTCCGGGACACTGGGTCGTTCTCGCCGCCATGATCATCTTCCTGTTCGGTGCGCAGAAGCTACCCGACGCTGTCCGTTCGCTGGGCAAGTCTTTACGCATCTTCAAATCCGAAGTCCGCGAGCTTGCCAGCGACGATGAATTCCAAATGCCCGACCCGACTGGGCAGGAGTCGCGGGCCTAGGCACGGGTGGCAGCGCTGACGACATTCGCTGCCCCAGCGTCGCGCTTCTGAACACGGTGTAACCCGAATACCTAATTAGCGGTGAAGAACTACCACCCAGTCCAAAGAGACACGAACACCGGAGTTTTGATCATGAAGCTCTTTACCATCAGCGGCGGGATCCTCGCCAGTTCTGCGGATCACACTGTCCCCGACGAAAGCACCCGGTCAACCCTCAAGCAGTATCGCCGTTCCAGCGTGGTCACCGAACCGCAGCAGTTCGAGGGCCGCGGCCACTCCCTCACCATCGACAACCGCTGGCACGAGCTAGAGGACTGCGCCGGCAACGAAATATCAGGCCACGCAACCGAAATGGACCTTGACCGCATCACCCGCCCGCTGAGGCTGGCTAAAGGATCCCACCGGCCGGGGTCAGGCAAAGGGTGTGCAATGAACGCCATTTCCTACATCACCGGCGACGCGCAGATCACCGACTTCCCCGCTTGCTCGGCGCGCATGCTCGCCGTGTTGGTCCAGGCGTGCAACGACCTGCTGGCCGGGCCCGACGGCTACCTGTCACCGGAGAACAGCGTGCTGGCCCTCGAACTCGGCTGGCAGACGGTCGGCACCGCCGATGTTGCCGACACCGTGATGCACTCCTGGGTGGCTGAGCTGCTGACCAACCCCACCTGGGGAGTCGTTCGATACGCCAAACTCACGGCAATCAAAGCGATCTCCGACATCGCCGCGCTGCACCGCAAGGCCGCATCCGGCGACATGGCACCCTGGGTCGCCTGGGACGCCGCCGATCGGGCCGCACGCACCGCCGAGCGCGCGATCAACCCGGCCGTAAACCCCGCCGGGCGGTACGCCATTCGGGCCGCATACCAGTCGACCGCGCTCATCGA
>JAFAQO010000627.1 GCA_019246375.1 Mycobacterium sp.
GGCGACGTTACGATCGTGTCGCTGCACTGGGCTTCGAATTGGAGTTATCACGTTGCACCGAGCCAGGTTCACTTCGCTCGGCGGCTGATCGACTTAGGCGTCGACGTCGTGCACGGACACTCGTCACACCATCCGCGACCGATCGAGATGTACCGCGGTAAGCCGATCCTCTATGGCTGTGGGGACACGGTCGATGACTACGAAGGCATCACCGGTTATGAGGCGTTCCGGCCCGAATTGCGTTTGCTCTACTTCGTCGCGATTGAACCCTGCGGCGACATCGCCTTACGCATGGTGCCGATGCGCGTGCGACGGATGCGCCTTGAGCGCGTTGCGCGCGCCGACACCGAGTGGCTGCGATCCACGATGGAACACATCAGCCGACAGTTTGGCATCAATGTTTTTGACACGCCAGACGGTTTTCTCACCGTTGGTGTGTCGTAAGCAGGGCCGTCAATGCGCGTGCAGGAGCTAGGAGACGAAGCAATGACGACGATCTACGCGACCCATCCGCGCTACACCGAACATGATTTACCCGCACATCCCGAGAGCGCAGAGCGAATTCGGGCAGTGTGGCGCGGCTTGGACGAAAGTGGCTTAAACACCCGGATGCAACCGCTCGACGTGCAACTTCTCGATCCGAATGTGACGCTCAGCGTGCACACTGCCGACTACCTGGAGTTGCTGCGGCGCATCAGCGGCTTGCGGCACATGACTCACCTCGACCCCGACACCTACGCAGGACCAGATGCGCTGACGATCGCGCTTTTGTCGGCCGGCGGCGCGGTGGGCGCCGTCGCCGCAGTGCTTAGCGGAACAGCCACTAACGGATTGGCGGCGATCCGCCCGCCCGGGCATCACGCGATGCCTGATCATGGCATGGGTTTCTGCCTGCTCGGTAACGTCGCGATTGCCGCACGTCACGCTCAAAGTCGATACGGTATAGAGCGCGTTTTGATTGTCGACTACGACGTGCATCATGGCAACGGGACCGAGGCGATGTTCTACGCCGATCCGTCGGTGCTGTACATCTCGACGCACCAGTATCCGTTCTATCCGGGCACCGGTGCTGTGACCGACATCGGCACTGGCCGAGGCGAGGGATACACGATCAATATCCCGCTGCCCGCTGCGAGCGGCGACGTCAACTACACAACGGTTTTCGACGGAATCGTCTGGCCCGCAGCCGAGCGCTTCAACCCGCAGTTGGTCCTCGTCTCAATTGGGTTCGACGCATATTGGGCAGATCCGTTGGCAGGGATGCGTCTGACATTGCACGGATACTCGCACCTTGCCGGCGAAGTGATTCGCATGGCGCAGCGCTTCTGTGCGGGCAAAGTCGTCTTCGCGCTCGAAGGCGGCTACAACATGGATGCGCTGCGCTATGGCGTCAGCAACGTGGCACGGCTGCTGCTCGGTGACCAGCCGGTTCATCCGTCGGAAGCCCGCCTGAACCCGCGACCCGAGCCGGACATCGCAGGGCTTGTTACGCGCCTTCAGCAGCTGCACGGGCTCTAGCCCAACTCATGCGTGCCGGCGACGATGGTTTTCCTCCTCGCAACCAGCAGCCTGCATCAGTTCAGCGGGTCAATGAGGCTACGAAAGCTCGCCGCCGGATAGACAGATGCGCCCACCGCCCGGACGCGGTCGATCAACGTGCTGTCCGATGTCACGACGCGGATTTCTTGCGGATGGGTGTCCGCCTGCACCAACCGGACGATCTCGTCGTCGGCCGAGTTTGCGGCGGCCTTCGGTGCATGCGCAAGCTCGATCACCGCCGAGCGAATCGGGGGTGAAAGCGGTCGCTCAAACACCACTGTTACGTCGCTGCCTTCAGCCGACGACCAGCGCTCAAGCTGTTCTACCAGCGAGGCTATCGCGCGCCGGCGATCCTTCCACCAACCGTCCGGGCGACTCCCGATCACGTTCATTGCGTCGACGATCCACCGCACAAGAGCGACGGTACGGGGTCTTTTCACCGGCGGGTGCCGGGTGGTTCGCGATCCAATCAGAAGGTCGGCGAGGATACTCGACTGACGGACAAGTGAGAACAACCTGAGGAAAGCGACAGCAACCATGCCGAAAAGCAAGGCCGGGTCGAAGGAAGGAAAAGCGGGAGAGTCCCCCTCGCAGCTCATAGACGCGAGAATCAAGGAGCTGAGCGATTGGCGGGGCGAGACGCTGGCTCGCGTCCGAAATCTCATCAAGCAGGTCGACCCCGAAGTGGTCGAGGAGTGGAAGTGGAGAGGAGTTCCGGTGTGGCATCACTCCGGGATGATCTGCACCGGCGAGACATACAAGAACGTCGTGAAGCTAACCTTCGCCAAGGGCGCCTCATTGGAGGATCCTTCCGGTCTGTTCAACTCCAGCCTCGACGGCAACACCAGGCGTGCTATCGATATCCATAACGGCGACAAGATCGATGAGAAGGCGTTGACGGCGCTCATCCGCGCCGCCGTGGCACTGAACACGTCTTAATCCGACCAGCGGTCAGTGCCAAACGCGCTGCTACTGCTGGTGATGCTGTGTCGTCATTAGTTCCGCTCGAGGTCGAGCAGCGCGCGCTTGGCGGCGGGACCGCCCCGGTAAGCGCCGATGGCTCCGTCGGATCGAATCACTCGGTGACACGGCACGACAATCGGAATTGGGTTGGTCGCGCACGCGGTCCCGACGGCGCGCACCGCCTTGGGGGAGCCGGATAGCCGCGCCAGGGCCGCATAGCTGGCGGTATTGCCGTAAGCGATGTCAGTGTTGAGGTGTTCCAACACTGTGCGTCGAAACCCCTGCGACAGCGACCAGTCCAGCCCGACGTCGAAGCTGTGGCGGCGGCCGACGAAGTATTCATCAAGCTGCCGGACGACCGGGTCCAGCCGTGCTGGCGCTTCCAGCATCCGCGAGCTGATGCGTTCGGAGAGGTTCTGCAGCACGAGGTCATAGTCTTCGTTCGAAAAGGCGACCCGCAGCAGCCCTCGGGTAGTGGCCGCCAACAGCAGTGGTCCGACTGCGGAATCGACTGTGCGGTAAGCGATGTCGAGCAAATTGCTGGCTTGGGCATCCGTTTCGAGGCGGGCATGCAGGCGCTTGAGATGGTCTTGGTCGACGGGGAAGTGCGCCGTGAGGTCAGGTGTCATTCGTTATCCATTGGGGTGTCGATACGGGGATAAGTACGTCGAAGCGTGGCAATGCCATCGGCTGCAGCGCGCCGGGCGGCGGCAACGCTGCTGCCGAGGATTACCGCGATCTCGGAGTACGGCAGGCCCGCCAGATAGTGGTAGGCGACGGCATGGCGCTGTCTGGGCGGTAGGGCGCCCACTGCCGCGTCCAGGTCGAGATCGTGGGCGTCGGCCCGCTCAGGTGCGGGGGAGTCGGGGGTGTCGGCGACCGGGACGGCCCGCCGCGAGGCGCCGCGCGTGATATCGATGGCTTTGCGGTGAGCGATCGTCACCAGCCATGCCTCGATATTGGCGTCGGCCGGCAATTGTGGATAGGCCTTCAAGGCGGCCAGGAAGGTATCCGACCAGGCGTCGTCGGCATCGCCGTGACCGACCACGGCACGAGCGACCCGAAACACAGTGGCACCGTGCTTTACCACGACCGCCTCGAACGGCGGCTTGACGTGCTGGTCGGCCCTTGTTCCTGTTGTCATCGACAGGTTTGGGTAAGCATTCGAGGTCCTCCGATAAATCAACAACTCTCATTGTGAAGACGCCGATGCGAGGTGGAATGTGAGAAACGATTCTCCGGTAGCAGCCTGTGGAAAGCCGTATCTTTCGTTGCCGCACCGTCCACCG
>JAFAQO010000024.1 GCA_019246375.1 Mycobacterium sp.
TCTTCGCCCAACGTCTCGGCTAAGTCAGCACGATTTACCCTGCCCTTCAGCCGAACCGCCTGTAACAGCGCCAAATCGCTCATTGCGCCGTTCGTGCGGTCACCGGATGTCCTTTTCGGGTAGCTGCAGCGCGCTCAGTAATTTGATCAGCGAATCGCCGCGCGCCTGGATACGCGCAGGACTGTTCCGTCGGACGATGTCGGCAAGCTCGTGCAGCTCCGGGGTGTTCTCCTCCGACCACGCGGATAACTCCAGAATCCCCTCGCGCACCTCACCGCTGTTGCCGTCGACGGTTACCAGCTTGCCGGCCAGCGCTTCAGTAACTCCATGACCGCAACCGACCACGGCCACGCGGCCGAGTTCCCGGCTCACCACCGCCGCGTGGCTGGAGGCGCCGCCGACCTCGGTGACGATGCCACGTGCGGCCAGCATGCCGTGGACATCATCGGGGCTGGTGTGGTTGCGCACCAGGATGACGTCCTCACCCGCATCAGCGGCCTCCAGCGCTCTTTCCACCTCGGTATATGCCCTGCCGGATACCACGCCGGCGCAGGCTGGCAGCCCTTTAGCCAAAAGCGGTGCAGCCAGCAGTGTTTCGGGTTGCAGCGTCGGCAGTAGCAAGGTTTCGACGTGGGCGGGGGTCACCCTGCGCAGCGTCTCGGCGTCATCGATGAGTCCTTCGCGTCTCAGCTGCAGCGCCAGGCGTACGGCCGCCTGCGCCGAGCGCTCGGCCGCCCGGGTCTGCAGCAGCCACAACTTGCCCTCTTCAACCGTGAACTCGATCTCTTGGACCTCAGCCTCGAGCCGCTCCAATGTGTCGGCAGCGGCGATCAGCTCGTCGTAAACCCACGGTTGCTCGTGGCGCAGAGCGGCGATCGGTTCGACGTCGAACGTGCCGGACACCACGTCATCGCCCTGACCTCCGGGTAGCCACTCGCCGAACCGCTCGTCGGCGCCGCTGATCGGGTTGCGCGAAAACAACACTCCGGCACCGGAATTGCTGCCGAGGTTGCCGAACACCATCGCCTGCACGACGACCGCGGTGCCGCCGCCGTCGTCGACACCGTGGTGGGCGCGGTAGGCGAGAGCGCGCGGCGAATTCCACGAGGCGAAAACCGCTTCGATCGCCGTGCGCAGCTGCGCATACGGATCGGCAACGACATCAGAGCCGGGCAGGACACGCCGATACATCCGGGTAAACCGCTGCCGGGTATCACGAGCGAACGCGCACGTGCTGAGCGCGGCCAGTGCCTCTTCGACGGCGTCGTCGATGCCCAGATCCAGCACCGTGTCCATCATCCCGGGCATCGATCGGGCGGCACTGGAGCGCACGCTGACCAGAAGCGGGCGTGAGCCCCCTCCGAAAGTGCGCGAGGTCTCGGCTTCCAGCCAGCTGATCCGATCGAGCACGTCGTTCCAGACCGCGTCCATCGTCATCTGCGGTTCGGCGAGATACCGGGCCCCCACGTCGGTGGTGATGCAAAATGCTGGCGGCACCGGCAAACCGTGCCCGTACATCACATCGATGCCGTACCCCTTGTTGCCGAGCGTCTCGCGCGGCTGTTTCGCACCGCCGTCCAGTACCAGCACAGCAGGTGACGGCGCTGGGCCGGTAAAGGCGTGTCTCGACACGCCCCGAGGCTACCCGCCGGGCAAACGTCCGACGCGTAACCACGACCGGACTCGGCCTCGACTGCGCAGCGGGGACCGACCGCCGATGCCACTCAAACGCTCGGTGATCTAGGTTTGCGTTTATGACTGCATACAATGTCGGGCTACTGATTCTGCGGTTGGTGCTGGGCCTGACGCTGGCCGCGCACGGTTACAACAAGTTCTTCGGCGGTGGACGGATACCGGGAACCGCGCGCTGGTTCGAAAGCCTCGGCATGAAGCCAGGGAAGTTCCATGCCACGGTCGCCGCCACCACCGAGATGTCCGCGGGACTGGGGCTTGCCGCCGGGCTGCTGACGCCAATCCCGGCCGCCGGCTTCGTGTCGCTGATGCTGGTCGCCGCCTGGACTGTGCACCGGCCCAACGGCTTCTTCATCGTCAAAGAAGGCTGGGAGTACAACTTGGTACTCGCTGCCAGCGCTGTCGTCCTGGCCACACTGGGCGCAGGCAAGTACAGCCTCGATTGGCTGATCTTCGGCCATAACTGGTTCGACGGTTGGGCCGGTCTGCTGATCTCGTTGTTGCTGGGCTTGGCCGGTGCGATCGGCCAGCTGCTGATCTTCTATCGACCGCCGGTCAAGCAGGCGCAATAGTCTAGCGTTTCACCCCAGGATGCAGTCGCCGCAGATCGTGGCGCCGTCGTCGGCGATGCGGTAGATCAGGCAGCAGCTCAGTCGCCGAAAGCCTGGACCTGCCCGGAGTATGCCTTGGTCGACGCGGGCGTCTTGAAGGACGCTGTCAGCTGCGGCATGGGCCGTAGTAGTCAGTTCGGGTCGAGTGGTGGAGATGAGCTGGGCCGCACTGTTGGCTGCTGACCCGATGTTGCCCCAAACCACCTGTTCGCTCACTCGGTAGCGTTCCGCGATCGTCTCGGTGATCGCTGCTACCGCCGGTCCTAGCGGGGGAGTCGGAGTTGCTGCCGCTGGTGCGACGGAAAGCGGATAGGGGCCGCCGAGATGGTCCTGCCACCAGAGATCATCAGCCGCCGGAGAGATCGGCGGGTGCCCGAGCGCGGACGCTCCGATGGCGGGCGCAAGGAGTCGGGCGATCAGCCCGAGCTGAGCGACCGACGCCGCCACACGGATTGCGATGTGCTCGGGTCGTGTGCGGACACGGTGCGCGAGCGCCGCCCGTACCGCCTGAACCCGCGCCTCCAACGCTGCGCTGTCTTCTATCAGCGAGGTCATTGACTGCCACGGCGGCGGTGCGGACTGGCCGGGTAGGTGGATCTCCACGGCGAAAAACGGCCCCAACGCTGTCAGGTCACGAGACAGTGTCCGGTGATCTGACATAAGTCCCCCGCGTAACCCGTTAGTTCCCGAATTGTTGGCGGGTTTCGGTAGGACCCTAGGCCTTTCGTAAGCACGTTGTCGGTGGACGCTGACTCAGCAAGCGGCCGGATGTGACTGGCAGTACGGCGTCGTGCCGGGGAAGCGGTATCGATGCGCGGCGACCCACCGGTAGATCGCATCTTCAACGAACCGGATTCCGGGTATGCGGTAGACCAACAGCGGGATCTTGGTGCCGATCGCGCTCGATAGCGCTGCGTTGGCAGCCTCGGCGCCGGAGTAAACAGCTCCCGACGAGTCGAGCCAGCGGACCGACTCGAGCAGCCGCGACGGCGGGATACCCAGCCGTGCCGCGGCTCCCGGGCTCTGCAGCGGTTCCGTCCGTAGACGGCCCGTCCGGTTCAGCCTCAGCAGCAGCTCCTCGGACCGCGTGCACATTCCGCACGCACCGTCGAAAAACAGAATCCCCGACATCCCTTTCTTATTCATCGCCTTCATCGCCCGGACGGCGGCGAACCCGAAAACGATGCCGGTGCCGATCTCGGCGACAGCACTGAGCCACGAGAACCAGGTGACGTTGAAGTGCGGCGGTGAGATGAAACTGTCCTGATAGCCGGGCCATACCGTCGGTAGCAGATGTGCGTACGTGAACACCGCTGCGCTGCCGAACCCAACGATAACCGCTGCCGGAGGTGCACCAGGGCGACGCACAAGCACCATGAGAACGGCAACCACCACGAACACGGCCTGCACGCTGCCGCCGACCATGATGAACATCGGTGATGCCGACATGCCACGGCGCAGATGGTCCAGTCCGTGAACGGTGAATCCGATAGCGAAAGCGACTGCGGCCAAGCGCAAATTGTCTCG
>JAFAQO010000314.1 GCA_019246375.1 Mycobacterium sp.
CGCCTCAGCGAATCCGATTGGTGTGGCCTGGCAGATTCTAGCGAGCTCTGACCTGGCCATCCCGGAAGTGGCAGGGCGACGGTCGAGGTTGATGCGCGTTACCACCCGGCTTGTGGACTGGGCGCTCACAGCCTGTGAGTCCGATCCCGTTGTCGCCGTGCGATTTTTTAGAGTTAACGGCCTCATCGACTCCCCGATTCGCCTGCTCCACCCCGCGTTTGTCTACCGGGTGGTGGTAGTAAACCTGCGCGGCCGGCGAGGTGATGGGCAATCTCGGCAAGCCGAAGTGGCCGACCGAGTCGGTAGCCGTAAGACGTGACCTGAAACTTGCCGAGATAATTCGCCTCCGACCGTGTACGCCTACTCGCCAACCATGTCCGCCGGATCGCCACCGCCACGCTAAGGTGAGCGCCGTGGCCAAGACGGCGCCATTGAACGTGCAAATGATCGCCAAGACCGAGTTCTTGGCGCCGCCCGGCGTGCCGTGGAGCACCGACAGCGATGGCGGGCAAGCTCTGGTCGAATTCGCCGGCCGGGCGTGCTATCAAAGCTGGTCGAAGCCCAACCCCAAGACCGCCACCAACGCCGGTTACCTCAGTCACATCATCGACGTAGGACATTTCTCGGTTCTCGAGCATGCAAGCGTGTCGTTCTACATCACCGGCATCTCGCGATCTTGCACCCATGAGCTGATCCGGCATCGGCACTTCTCCTACTCGCAGCTATCGCAGCGCTACGTGCCGGAAAAAGACTCACACGTCGTCATGCCGCCCGGCATCGAAGGCGACCCGGAACTGCAGCAAATCTTGCTCGCGGCCGCCGATGCCAGCTACGCGACTTACACCGAACTGCTGGCCAAGCTGGAAGCCAAGTTTGCCGACCAGCCCAACGCGGTGCTGCGCCGCAAACAGGCGCGGCAGGCTGCCCGTGCCGTGCTGCCCAACGCCACCGAGACTCGCATCGTGGTCACCGGCAACTACCGGGCGTGGCGGCATTTCATTGCCATGCGGGCCAGCGAGCACGCGGACGTGGAAATCCGGCGGCTCGCCATCGCCTGTCTGCGCCAACTTGTCGACCTGGCGCCCGCGGTGTTTGGCGACTTCAAGATCGCCGCCTTGGCCGACGGCACGGAGGTGGCAACAAGTCCACTAGCCACGGAAGCGTGAGCCGGCTGAGCGGGGAAGCCGGAAGGTGACCATTTAGCCTCCGACGGAAGCTTGGACCCGGCAGGTAACCTGGGCAGCGTGAGCACCGGCGGATTCGACGCCCACGCACGCTTGGGCACTGTGCTAACCGCGATGGTGACACCGTTTGGCCCGGACGGCTCCCTGGACACCGTCGCAGCGGCCCGGCTGGCCAACTACCTTGTTGACGCGGGTTGTGACGGTCTGGTGGTGTCCGGCACCACCGGCGAGTCGCCGACCACGACCGACGCTGAGAAGCTCACTCTGTTGCGGGTAGTGCTAGAGGCGGTGGGAGATCGTGCCCGGGTCATCGCCGGCGCAGGCACCTACGACACCGCTCACAGCGTGCACCTGGCCAAGGCGTGCGCGGCCGAAGGCGCGCATGGACTGCTGGTTGTCACCCCGTACTACTCGAAACCACCGCAGGCCGGGCTGGTGGCGCATTTCACCGCCGTCGCCGATGCCACCGCCCTGCCGGTGCTGCTCTACGACATCCCGCCGCGTTCGGTAATCCCAATCCTGCCGGACACCATCCGTGCGTTGGCGTCGCACCCCAACATCGTCGGGATCAAAGACGCCAAGGGAGACCTGCATACCGGTGGACAACTTATGGCCGAAACCGGGCTGGTCTATTACTCCGGCGACGATGCACTCAACCTGCCCTGGCTGTCGGTCGGTGCGACCGGCTTCATCAGTGTGATCTCTCACCTGGCCGCCGGCCAGCTCCGAGAGATGCTGTCCGCCTTCCAATCCGGAGATGCCGCCACCGCCCGCAAGATCAACGTTACGATCAGCCCGCTGTGCGACGCGATGAGCCGCACCGGTGGGGTAACGATGGTCAAGGCGGGTCTGCGCCTGGCGGGCATGGACGTCGGCGACCCGCGACTGCCGCAGGTGGCTGCGACGCCCGCGCAGGTCGACGCGTTGGCTGCCGACATGCGCGCGGCTTCGGTACTTCGGTGAGTCACACGTGAACGAAGAACTCGTCCCGCCCGGTCCTCTGACGCCAGGCGGGTTGCGGGTCACCGCGCTGGGCGGCATCAGCGAAATCGGCCGCAACATGACGGTTTTCGAGCATCTGGGCCGGCTGTTGGTCATCGACTGCGGGGTACTGTTTCCCGGCCACGACGAGCCGGGCGTCGATTTGATCCTGCCCGATCTGCGCCATATCGAAGATCGGCTCGACGACATCGAAGCGGTGGTGTTGACCCATGCGCATGAGGACCACATCGGCGCGATCCCGTTCCTGCTCAAGCTGCGACACGACATCCCGGTTGTCGGCTCCAAGTTCACTCTCGCGCTGGTCGCCGCGAAATGTCGTGAGCACGGCATCAAGCCGCAGTTCGTCGAGGCGAGCGAAGGCCGGCGCAGCACTCACGGTGTGTTCGAGTGCAAGTTCTTCGCCATCAATCACTCGGTGCCCGACGCGCTCGCCGTTGCGATCTACACCGGCGCGGGAACCGTCCTGCACACTGGCGACATCAAGCTCGACCAGCTGCCGCTCGACCGACGCCCCACCGACCTGCCCGGCCTGTCCCGGCTGGGCGACGCCGGCGTCGACCTGTTCCTGTGCGACTCGACTAATGCCGAGCACCCCGGCGTCGGACCGTCCGAAAGCGAGGTCGGCCCCACGCTGCACCGGTTGATCAGGGGAGCCGACGGACGCGTCATCGTGGCGTGTTTCGCCTCCAACGTCGACCGCGTGCAGCAGATCATCGACGCCGCCGTGGCGTTGGGCCGGCGCGTGTCGTTCGTCGGCCGGTCAATGGTGCGCAACATGGGGATCGCCCGCGAATTGGGTTTCCTGCGGGTGGCTAATTCGGATCTGATCGACATCGGCGCCGCCGAGATGATGCCCCCCGACCGGGTCGTATTGATCACCACCGGCACCCAGGGTGAGCCGATGTCGGCGCTGGCCCGGATGTCGCGCGGCGAACATCGCAGCATCACACTGACCTCCGGTGACCTCATCGTGTTGTCGTCGTCGTTGATACCGGGCAACGAGGAGGCGGTCTACGGGGTGATCGACGCGCTTTCCAAGATCGGGGCTCGCGTTGTCACCAATGCCCAAGCACGCGTTCATGTTTCGGGCCACGCCTACGCCGGTGAACTGCTGTTCCTGTACAACGGGGTGCGGCCGCGCCACGTCATGCCGGTACACGGCACCTGGCGCCACCTGCGTGCCAACGCAGCGCTGGCCGCCAGCACCGGAGTTCCTTTAGCGTCAATCCTGCTGGCCGAGAATGGCGTCAGTGTTGATCTGGTCGGCGGCAAGGCCAGCATTGCCGGTGCGGTGCCGGTCGGAAAGATGTTTGTCGACGGGCTGATCACCGGCGACGTCGGGGACATCACGCTCGGTGAACGGCTCATCCTGTCATCGGGTTTCGTCGCGGTGACCGTCGTGGTGCGACGTCGCACCGGACAGTCGGTGGCCCCACCGCACCTGCATTCGCGTGGTTTCTCCGAAGATCCCAAAGCGCTGGAACCCGCCGTGCGCAAGGTTGAGGCGGAGCTAGAATCTCTCGCCGCTGAGAACGTCACCGATCCGATCCGGATCGCACAGGCGGTGCGTCGCGCTGTCGGCAAGTGGGTAGGTGAGACTTACCGCCGCCAGCCGATGATTGTGCCGACCGTCCTGGAGATTTGAAAAGGCGTCTCGGATGAGCCAGGTGGATTTGAGCTTCGATCCGGATGGCTTGCGCGCGAAATACGCGCAGGAACGTCAGCGGCGGCTACGGTCCGACGGCATCTCGCAATACGTCGAAATGACTGGTCGGTTTGCGACGTTCGCCGAAGACCCCTGGGCCGATCCCTGTTTCACCCGTGAGCCGATCGCCGACGAGGTCGATGTCGCGTTGATAGGCGCCGGTTTCGGTGGCCTGCTGACCGGGGCGAGGCTGCGAGAACTCGGTGTCAACAGCGTGCGGTTGATCGACAAGGCCGCCGACGTGGGTGGAACCTGGTACTGGAATCGCTATCCCGGAATCGCCTGCGACGTCGAGTCGTATGTGTACATGCCGCTGTTGGAGGAATTGGGCTACGTCCCTACCGAGAAGTACGCCAGGGGCGAGGAGATTTTCGCGCACTGCCTGCGTATCGCCGAGCACTACGACTTGTACCGGGATGCCTGCCTCCAGACCGAGGTCCGCGAGATCCGCTGGCAGCCGGACAACAACCGATGGCTGATCTCCACGAACCACGGCGACGCCATCCACGCCCGCTTCGTGGCCATGGCCAACGGATATCTGCAGAAGCCGAAACTGCCCGGCATCCCGGGCATCAGCGACTTCGGCGGCCACACCTTCCACACCAGCCGGTGGGATTACCGCTACACCGGTGACGATTTGCAACAACTGGCGGATAAGCGCGTCGGGATCATCGGGACAGGGGCGACCGCAATCCAGTGTGTTCCGCACTTGGCGCGGTCAGCCCAGCAGCTCTTCGTTTTTCAGCGCACGCCGTCCTCGGTCGATGTGCGGGCCAACCGGGCGACCGATCCGCAGTGGGCGGCGAGCCTCGAGACCGGCTGGCAGCGGCGGCGCATCGAAAACTTCCAGATCCTCACCGCCGGCGGTGAGGCGTGCGAAGACCTGGTCGACGACGCCTGGACCAGTATCACTAAGAAACTTCCCATCGTTCGGCAGAACCTCGACGGGCCGGCGTCCACTGATGCGGCTTCGGCCATGGAGCTGGCCGACTTCTCCAAAATGGAAGACATCCGGGCGCGGGTCGACGCGATCGTGGCCGATCGTGCCACCGCGGAAGCGCTCAAGCCGTG
>JAFAQO010000315.1 GCA_019246375.1 Mycobacterium sp.
CGGGAATCGCAGTGGCCGACTACATCCCGGCCAGCTTTGTTCTGGCGAATTCGGCCGAGGTGGGCGTGTCACGCTCGTGGCTGCCGACGCTGGGTACGTTGAAACTGGCGGGTGCTATCGGCCTGATCGTTGGTGTGCTCGGCCTCCACCCGATCGGTGTTGCCGCCGCGGTCGGCCTCGTTCTGTTCTTTGTCGGCGCCATCGTGGTGCATGTTCGCGCGCGAGTTCTCTACAACCTCGCCTTTCCCGGCGCCTTCTTGCTGCTGGCTGGCGTCTCGCTCATGCTGGCGCTCCTGGTGTGACCGCCTGGCACCGCAGCGGTCAAGCTGGGAAGTAGCGGATTCGGGCGATACGGCCCGCGCGGCGGCCCACCTCGGTGAACATGACGCCGCGGCCCTGCTCTGTGCTGATCGAGACGGCGATGGTAGAGCCGGCGGCGATCATCTTGGTCCAGCTGGCGCCGCGGAATCGCTCGGCAAATTCGGCCATGTCCACTAGTTGGCGGTCACCGACGGTGATGGTGGCGCCCGAGGTCATTCTTTGAGCCGCGGCCGACTCTGCGTGCGCGAGGGTGCTCAAGAATTTGGCCAGCAGACCCTTGTGGCGCGAACCGGCGCGACAAAGGCCCGCTGTGAAGCCGGCCGTGCCGAGCAACCGTTGGTTGCGTAATAAGGCGTACGACAATTGGACCGCGGCCGGCGCGGCACGTGCGCCGTTTCTCAGGAACTGGAGCATCATCGCCGGCAACTCCCAGTACGCACGCAAGACGGCGATCTTCCATTCGCCGTCGACCTCGCGGAGGTCGTAGCGAAGGTAGGCAGGGATCGCCATCGTCACCCATCCCATCACTACCCCGAGTTCGAGGTCGCGGACGACGACATGGTCGCGAACAACGTCGAGATCGCGGTGGAAGACGATGTCGCGCGACCCGATGAACGTGTCGTAGAAGCGGCCGATCTGCGTGTGCCCCACGTGGGGCCGGGCGCCGACCGGGTCCTCAACGCGGCCGTCGGACGTGAACAACCCGACCCAGCCGGCGCGGTCGTGTTCCGACGCCGCACGCGGTGACCGCTCAACCGCCGCCAGCAGCTCGTCACCCTCTGGTGCCATCAGGTGCTCTGAGCCATCGCGATGCCCGCGGCGCGCATCTCCTCGACAGCGGCTGCGGTGGATTCGGCTGCCGTCCCCGCCGTCAGATCAAGCAGCACCCTGGTCGATAGCCCGGCTCGTGCGGCGTCCTCGGCTGTCGAGCGCACGCAATGATCCGTGGCCAGGCCCACCACGTCGACCTCGTCGACCCGGCGTTGCCGCAACCATTCGAGCAGCGGCGTGCCGGCGTCATCGATGCCCTCGAAGCCGCTGTATGCCGCCGAGTAGGCGCCCTTCCGGAAGACCGCCTCGATACGGCCGGTGTCGAGTTGGGGCTGGAAGTCGGCCCCGGGGCTTCCGGCAACGCAGTGCGGCGGCCACGACGATGCATAGTCCGGTTGGTCGGAGAAGTGGTCGCCGGGGTCGATGTGCAAATCCTTGGTGGCCACGATGTGGTCGTACCCGGGAGCGGTGGCCAGGTAGTCGGTGATGGCGCGCGCTACGGCGGCGCCGCCGGTCACTTCCAGCGAACCGCCCTCACAGAAGTCGTTCTGTACGTCGACGACGATCAACGCTCGCACATGGTCCACCGTATCGCCGGCTCGGTGACGATGCGGCCGGACAATTCGGCCCGGGTGGGCCAATCGCCGCTGGCGGTTCAGGCGGCGCGACGCCGGCCTCGCCGGCCGGTGCGCAGCGACCACAGATACGCACACGTCGGGCATTGCAGGTGTACCACCGCGGCGTTGTTGCCGAGCAGGTACTGCCAGTGGGTCGCGCAGTTGCGGCCGCGCTGGCATTCGCCACATGCGGCGCCGTGATCACAGTTCGGGCAAGCCAGCCAGGCGCGCCGACTCTTGTCGGCCTCGGGATCAATCGGAAGCACGGTCCACCGCCCGGTCCGGCAGCACGCCGGCAGTGACCAGCTCGTCGTATTGTCGTTGCTGCTCGTCATCCAGGTTCGAATACAGCATGGCGTAGGCCTGCTCTTCCTCG
>JAFAQO010000452.1 GCA_019246375.1 Mycobacterium sp.
ACACGGCACACAGTGATCGAAAGTCCACTCGGCGAGCTGACACTAGTAGCCGGGGGCAACACCCTCACCGGGCGTGTATTTCCGGCAGCACTGGCATGGGCCCACAGTGCCACTGACTGGGCGCGGTCGCCGTCGACATGATCGAAGTTGGCTGCGGCTGCTTCCGCAGCTGATCAACCCCGCCGAGTGCGCAGCGGTCCATGGTGGAGCGCATTACGACGAGATGTCTGCGGCTACTCCATCTTTCCGCTCCAGGTCGTCATCAACCTCAATGAATCAATGAACCAGGCGTGGCGCGCAGAGAATCTTCTGGCCGCCAAGCGATCTGTCCTGCCTAATATCACATCAGGCCGAGTTGAATTGCACTGCACCGCATACCGATATCGCGGCCGCCATCGCAGGCATCGGTAACGCCCTGCCAACGCTTTCAGCCGTGCTGACGTTCGCTTCGATGGTATGCCAGGTAGATTGGCGACTTCTCACCAACCCCGGATAAGCCTCCCTGCGACACCGTCGGCGGACGGGTAGTTGCCCCAGATCCAATCAAAACGGACAGCTCACGCGGCGGGTTCGACCTGTTCGTTTCGGGCGCCCTTGATATTTCGCAATCCCGAACAGTTCACGCAACCAACGCACCCCACACAGTCGGTGCACCGCACGCAACCCACGCACGCCACGCACCGGACGCACGCGATGCAGGCCACGCACGCGACACAGTTCATGGCCGCCACGCAGAACACGGTCAACACGCTGGTGAGCACCGCCAGGCTGCCCGCGGTGGCGGCGGAGCCGGCGACACCGACACTGCCCGCGGTGGCCACCGAGCCGGCCACCGCGACGCTGCCCGCGGTGGCCACCGAACCGGTCACCGCGACGCTGCCCGCCGTCGCGACCGACCCCGCAACCGCGGCACTGTCCCTGGTGGCGAGTGAACCCGTGACCGGCGCGCCGTCGACGTTGTTTTTCACACTGACCATGAAGGATGTTGTACACAAAGCCCGACGAAACCGACAAGCATCCGCACCTCCCGGCGAGCAGGGTGTGGGCTGTTCACTCTGTGATCAACTGGGGGCGTGATCGTGCGGAGACGATCACGAGTGACCTCTCCGACGGCTCGGAGCCGCCGGCTTGTTGTGCGGATCGCACGATGACGGCTGACCGATGGCCGCCAACACGACCTTGAAGCGACGAGCAAGGAGTTGAATGTGGTTGATCGCATGAGTGACAAACGACTCGCGGCAGTTAGCGTCGCCTTCGTTGTCTACACAGGTGCCATGCTCTTGCTAGAACGGCGCATGCGTGCGACCGGGGGTCCCGGGATTATTCCATTTGAACTGGCCGGCAGCGCAGCCCAAGCCGAGGACATCATGACCCGCTGGGGTAGCGATGGCCGGCGGGCCGCGCGATTATCCCTGTGGCTCGACTTTGGATACATGGCAACGTACGGCACGTTCACGGCGCTGCTCGTCGACCGCGCACGTCGCCGTCGTGGCCACCCGGCTGCCCTGCCCGCCACAGTGATTGCGGCCGTCGCCGCCGACGCAGTCGAGGGAGTCTCGCTGCTTCAGGCACTCAAGCGCACCCGCGTTGCCATTTACGCGCGGCGCGCGCAGATTGCGGCTCTCATCAAGTTCGCAGTTCTTCTAGGCGCTCTCGGATACATCGCCACGGACGGTTTCATTTCCGTGTGGTTGCGCATCGTGCGCCGCTCCGAAACCCGGATCGCCGGGGGCGGACCCTAGTCATTGGCCTGGGGCGCTCCCACCATCGCCGTCCGATTGTCTTCGGACGCCTTATCACGTCCACGCAGGGCGCGCCGTGGTGGGAGCCCAGGTACGGTTGTCCTACGTCGCTGCCCCGGGAGGGTGTCTATGCCAGCTTCACTGCCCGGTCCTCGTCTGCGCCAGGTGGCGCTGGTTGCCCACGACTGCGAGCAGATCGCCGATGCGTTGCAGGAGACGTTTGACTGGCCGGACCCATTCCATGATCCGGGGGTTGGCGAGTTCGGGCTGATCAACGCGGTGTTTCCGGTGGGCGACACCTTCGTGGAAGTCGTCTCTCCCGTGCAGCCCGATACCACCGCCGGGCGGTACCTGGCCCGCCGCGGGTCAGACAGCGGCTACATGGCCATATTCCAGATGCCCTCGCTCGAGGAGGCGCGCCGGCGGGTGGCCGATCTAGGAGTTCGCGTGGTGTGGAAGGTCGACCTCGAGGACATCGCCGGCACCCATCTGCACCCTAAGGACATCCCCGGGGCGATCGTGTCCCTCGACTGGGCGTCGCCCACCAGTTCGTGGCGCTGGGCGGGACCAGCATGGACGGGAACCGCGCCCGATCACCCGGCCGGCGGCATCGCCGGCATCACGGTCGAGGTGGAAGAAGCGGACGTGGCGGCTCAGCGGTGGGCCCGCGTTCTTGGGCTCGACGCGGAGGCAGACGGCGGGCTGGCCGTGGTCCGGCTGGACCCGGCCGGCCAAGCCTTGCGGTTCGTCGCGGCGGTGGACGGCCGCGCCGAAGGCATCACTGAACTGTGGTTGACACCGGGCCTGGAGGGCTTGCCCGACGGTGAGGGGCCGGTCGCCGAGATAGGCGGAGTGCGTTTCGTGGTGGGTGCGCCGTGACGGCCCTCGATACAGGATCCGAAGACCTCCTGGCCGAGGTGGACGACGGGGTGGCGGTCATCACCATGAATCGGCCCTCGAGGCGGAACGCCTTCTCGAACGAAATGGTCCAGGCGTTGGGGCGGGTCCTGGTCGAGGTCGAAGTCAGCGATGAGGTCGGGTGTGTGGTGCTGACCGGAGCGGGCGGCGCCTTCTCGGCCGGAGGCGACGTCAAGGCCATGGCCGATCGCGGATCTTCAGGCGTGGCGTCGGTACCAGTCGACGTGGCGATCCACCGCCAGCGGCTGAACCAGCAGGCGACCAGCGGGAAGCTGTGGCGGATGCCGAAACCGACGATCGCCCAGGTTCCGGGCCCGGCGGCCGGCGCGGGGCTGGCGCTGGCCTTGGCATGCGATCTCAGGTACGCGGCCGACACCGCCATCTTCATCACCGCCTTCGCCCGCGTCGCCTTCGCCGGCGACTACGGCGGAACCTGGTTTTTGACCAGGCTGGTCGGCCCGGCCAGGGCCAAGGAGCTGTACTACTTCTCGGAGCGGCTGACGGCGGATCAGGCCGAGGAGCTAGGTTTGGTCAACGCGGTGTTTCCGGCCGGCGACCTCGAGAAGGAGGTAATGGACCGGGCCCGGAGGCTGGCGCAGGGTCCGTCGATCGCCTACCGCTACATGAAGGAGAATCTCAACCGGGCGGTGCACGGCACCCTCGAGGAGTGCATGGACCTCGAGGCCACGCATCACCTACACACCGGGCTCACGGAGGACCACCGAGAGGCGGCGCTGGCGTTTGTCGAGAAGCGGGAGCCGCGCTTTCGCGGTCGCTGAGGCGCTGATGTGGAGGGGTCGGGCGGGGGACCGGCCGGGGCCCCGCGCACAGACTGTTTCGTCACCGTGACGATTTTTCCCGTGAGTCGGACGGGTCGGCAGGGCCGTCGATTCTCGACTAGAGCCTGCCGGTCCTCGCGGCACGCTCACGGGTTTGTCGAGCATGCATGCCACTAAGACATAGGAGCTGCCGGTCAAGCGCGATCAGTCCATACCGGAGTGCGCCGCCTGGGCGATAAGCGCGGCGACCGCCAGGAAACCGTGGCGATCTGTCCGATCCGGGACATGTTGACAGTGCGGCGCGTCTCCTATCTGCGTACTCTCACTTAGTTCACTTAGTTCCGGACAGCGTCGCCGAGACGAAGCCGCAAAGATCTAAGCGTGCCGGACGGGCGATCGGGATCAGCCGATATCCCCACGATGTCACGCACCCGCGGAACGCCGGCCACGGCATCAGCGCTTAGCGGCGAATGAGGTCTAGCGTGATGTCGCGGTACATAGCGTTGGCGTTGGGCAATTGGCTTTGGATCTCAGCCAGATAGGCTTGTCGCCCATGGGCAACTGCGGTTTCGGCCGAAGGTTCGGCAGGCCGCTGCTGTAACCAGAAGATCGACTTCCAGATATCCGGTGATGATGGCCCACCGTGGTTTGCGAGCCGGTCGAAGAATCCCGAGATCGCCGTGTTGGGATTATCGCGCCCCGGATAGCTGGAGTCTTGCTGAAAAATGCTTTCCCATAAGCCGTTTGGGCTCACAGCACGCGGCCGTAGCCCGCTTTCCTGCATCGCATCGGCCAGGATGGCGATTGTTTGGTGAGGCGAATAGCCGCGATGCTGTGCTTCGTAAATGATCCCCGCTGCGACCTCGCGCGGAGACGAGTCGCATGTCAGACTGCCCAGCGGTGTCCCAACATCGCCACTCGGTGTCGATCCGGGCAGCCCGGGTGATCCTTCGCTTCTCACTGCGCTCAGCCGGTTCCACCCTCCCGGCACGCTGCCGAGGCCACCACCACCCGCGCCGACCGAGGGGAAACCGCCTCCCACTAACAAAAGCGCAGCTAGAAAGGCACATATCGTTAGGGAGGCAGCCAGGAGCCCCTGATAAACGGTCGATCGGGGCTTGGCTTTAGCTGTCTGCGGCGGGCTCAATCGACAGCGGGCGCCGGATCAGGAGCCGGCTCCGCCGGAGGAGGCTCGGGTATTTCCGGTGCTGCGGCGCCGGCCAGAACGGCGCCGTCTGCAGGTGGTAGGGCATCTTCGAGCGCCTGAGGGTCGACCGGCAAGAACATGTGACGGGTGAACTGGGGCTGATAGGCGCCGGCGCCACCGATTCTCACACCACCGCCTTCACCGCTGGATACGGCGGTGCCATCGGGCAACGTCACCGCAGTGTGGCCACCATTCCAGCCGATCACCAAAGCGCCGGGCGCGGTTCCATACTGGAAGCCCCGCGCCAACAGGGCTGCTTCTTCGTTTCCGGTAGTGAACCGATCGCCGAAAACCGGCCGGTCAGTGGCCGCATTGGACACCCACGAAGCCAGCCCCGAACAGTCCGTTCCCGCAGGCGAATCCCCGCCGGTTACATACGGCGTCCCGGAAACCTGCTGAATCAGCGTCATCACCGTTGCTAAGACAAACACGCGCCGGAACATTACAAGGTGAACTGCAAAGAGCCAAAATCTGTGACAGACATCACGTTTGCCGTACACAATGACTTCGCTACCTACACAGCGACACTGAATCCGTTCGCTGGCAGAAAATTACACCGTCGGTGGAATTGCGATTGAGATCCAAGGGAGCGGCACCGCTGGCCGGGGCGCGGCCGAGGCAGTCCCGACATCCGTGTCTCGAGCAGTCATCGACCTGATTGATCCGATGCATCAGTGCGACAGATGTGCATGCTGAGACCCGGAGTTTTCGAAAACCAGGACCAGCGACTAACACTTCAGCTCAACAAATTATCGGCGAGGTACGCGGTACCTAACTAAATGCGTTGGTGTACAACGCATTACACATTGCGGAGTGGTTTACACAGCATAACGGTTAATCGCTGAAATGTGCTGTGGCACTCTAACGTTACCTGGAGCGATCGCCTGGTCAACAGCTGGGCGATCGCGGCAAAGTCCTGCCGGTATGCCCTTGGCGGTGTGCGGCGACGGCTTGTGTATCGCGCGATCGGCCAGGAATGCCGAGAACCACTGCGCTAACTCGATTCCGACGACCGCTTCGGCCTCAGGAGGCGCAGGACATTCCCCGGGCGGAGCAGGAAGGTCGCCTCCAGCTCCTCCGCTGCATGATGAGCCTGTCCGTGGTCGCGGCCATCAGACCAGCATCGCCCGACCGGCGAGCTCGGTCGATCGGGCGAGCGTGTCCTCGTAGGCCGCCTCCAACAGCTGCATGTGGCGCAGGGCCCAGATCACCTGGGCGTTTCGCCAGGCGAGCTCGCGGGCTGCGACGATCGACCACATCGCCACTGCGTTGTCCACCTCCTGCGGGGTGCTGTCCTCGAGGTCAGCGACCAGACCTGTCTTGAACCAGCTGGCGACCTGGGTCTCAACCTGGCCGAGGATCGCGTTGACCTTCTCGTAATCGGCCTGCTGCGGGGTGCCGTCGTCAGGTGCCAACCCGAGCTCCTGACATGTCTGGACGACCGCGAGCGGCAGGTCGTGGTTGATGTGGGCGTTCATCCCACACAGCGCGAACTGGATCGGTTCGCGCTTGGCCGAACGTTCCTCGATCAACGGTGCCCACGCTGGCGGTGCCGCCGTCCCGCTGGCAATCGTCGCCTCGGCGTCGAAGTACAGCCCGGCGAACACGACATCGAGCCGTTCGAGGAACGCCGGGTTCTCGAAGCTCGCGTCGACGCTCGCGGCCTGGACCGCGTTGGTCACCGCCAGGTACAGCCGGTTGAAGTAGGCGACGCCGTCCTTCCGGGGCAAAGCCGCGTCGATCGCCTTCATCTTCGCAATGACCCCCGCGATCGTGCCGGTAGTGCCCACGAGCCCGATCATACGTGCTCACCCCAGTCCCGTCGCGCGCTCGCCGGCGGCGTCGCTCACCGCCCCGAACTGGCCGTCGAACGGCTCGAACCGGATTCGGGGCATTGACGTGTTTGTGCTGCGAGATTTCGCGGAATGAGACCATGCTTGGCATGCGGTACTCGCTCTATGAGAGCCGCCATGTCCAAGTATCCTGGCTCCCAGCCGCGCCGGACATCGACGAGCGCCGTACACTGCGATCGAAAAGTGCCCGTGTGGCCGCATCCTCAGCGTACGATGAGTGGTTGACGAATCATTCTGCCGCACAGTAGATTTCATTTATAGCGAGCCCGCTACCTTCCAGGTCGCGCTCTCTTACAACGATTCCAGTTGCAGCACTATATATTTCGCTGCGCGAAAAACCACGCGATTTAAAATGGACTCGAGTTTGCAGAGAGGCGGTTATGGCCGGAAACTTTCGCAGATCCGCAGAAAGCGCCCCGCCGAGTCAAAAGCTCGCCGGCGCTTCGGGTTTAGATACGCGATGGTCAGCACGGTGGGGCGCTGAGCACCTGGAACCAGGTGAAGTGATAGTTCGCCGACACCCGGTCGCCGCTGGCGATGCCCGCGGTAGCGGACAGCAGCAGACAGTTGAGCAGCAACCGAGCGTCGCCGTCGGGATATTGCTCCAGTAGGTCGTACATCGCCGTATCAAGATGCGCCTGCAGCAGCTCCAGTTCATTGCCGGCGATTCCGGTTCCCGCTGCGCCGGTTCCGGATAGCTCGTAGGCGGCTGCCACCCCGAATCCAGCGGGTGCGGGAACCTACTGCGCCCGGCACTGTTGCTGTGATCCATTGTTCCGCATCCAGAATCCCAATCAGCGTGTCGCTACGGCAGATCTGCGCGAAGGTGTGCGACATTGCCGGTGGCATGCATGTGCCCCAACAGTGGCTTAGCTGGCAGGGGGGCTCGCTCACTTCGAGGGGAAACGTCCGGAATGCGACGTGTAAGTCTTGGCCTGATCACTGTGGCTTTGCTGGCATGCTCCGCCACCCTCTGGCTCGCAGCGCCCGCTTCCGCAGCACAGGATTGTGCGGCCTTAGCACAGCGCATCGATCGCCTGCTTCACTTTGTGTTCGGTAAGTCATCTGCGCGAAAGGCCATCGCGGTTGGAACTGTCTTGCTTACACTTACTGCGGCTTCCTCGCGTGGCTATGTAGTGCACTCAGCAGTACGCGACACCGCGCAGGCAACCCAGGCGCCAGATGCTGATCTCACAGCTGACTTCGCAACGGTCTCCAAGCTGATGAACGATGCGATTGCGGCACAGCGGCTGCCAGGTGCTGTGGTGGTGATCGGGCACGGGGGCGAGATCGTCTTTCACCAGGCTTATGGCTTGCGCAAGATTGCCGGCGAACCGGGGCTAGATGGATCGCCTGCACCTGCCGAGCCGATGACCGAGGACACCATCTTCGACATGGCGTCGTTGACCAAACCCCTCGCAACGGCGACTGCGGTCATGCAGCTGTACGAACAAGGCAAGCTTCGGTTCGACGATCCCGTACAAAAGTATCTGCCGGACTTCAACACCGCGAACGATCCAGGGCGTGCCATGGTGACGGTTCGCATGTTGCTTACGCACACGTCAGGCGAAGCGCCAGACGTAAGCCTCGACGATCCGTGGGGACTGGACGAGGCCGATAAAACAGAAGGCATTCATCGTGCGCTCAGCACGGGGCTGCAGTCGGGTCCCGGTGCGGTTTTCCGCTACTCCGACATCAACTACATCCTGCTTGGCGCGCTGCTCGAGAAAGTCACCGGCGAGGCCGAGGACGTTTACGTTCAGCACAACGTCTTTGCGCCGCTCGGCATGGAAGACACCCACTATCTTTCGCCGGCTAAAGCATGTGGTCCACACAAGCTGAGTGCCGCTGCGATTGCCTGGACTCCCGCGTCGAAAGGGCACGTGCGGGTAGTTTGTCCTGCGGGTACATGGAGCGCCAGTCTTTTGTCGCGCATCGCACCGACAGCACATGCCGATTATGATCACCTGCTTCGGGGCGCTGTGCATGACCCGACGGCGCGCCGCATGGGGGGAGTGGCCGGGCATGCCGGTGTGTTCTCGACGGCCCACGATGTCAGCGTCTATGCGCAGGCCCTGCTTGATCGGCTTGCGGATCGCCCGAGCAAGTTTCCGCTGAAGCACGCGACGTGTGAGTTGATGACGACTCCTGAGCAGCCCGGACATACGGCTCAACAACTCGAAGCAGCGAACCATGCCGCTCGAGAAGCCATCGCAAAGTCACCAAACAGAGCAGATCCGCTGCTCGCTTCGAGCTATCCGGCGATCAAGGGACAAAATCTGCGCGGCTTCGGTTGGGATATCGATACGGGCTATTCGACGCCGCGAGGCGTGATCTTTCCCATCGGTAGCTTTGGCCACACAGGCTTTACCGGAACCACCTTTTGGATTGACCCGGGCTCAGATACCTACGTCATTCTGCTCGCGAACTCAATCCATCCGAGAGGCAATGCACCGATCTCGAACCTGCGAGGTGAAGTGGCTACCGCGACAGCCCAAGCCCTGGGTCTTTACGGCAGTGGGGCAGAGCCACCCTCTACCGGGAACTTGCCCACCGTGGAGAAGCTATCCCCACAGCCATAATGCCAGCCCGCTTGCGTGGATGACGATGTGCGATTGCCGGCGCACAACAATCAGTTGCGCGCAACCGCCAATATACCTGTGCCGCAATCAATTGTAGCGCTATGCACTTAGCGGCCGCGATGCCCAGCACTCGCCCAAGCTGACGATCCGATCACTTGTGGAACTCCGAGACGGCGACCTCGCGCATGAGCTTGTGCTGACCGGCAACGGGATCGTCGAACCGGGCGTACCTGCGTCATCCAGTCGCGCAGGGAGGTGTCGACGACCTACGCACATCGGCTTTCGACAAGCTCACGGATTCTCCAAGATATCTGCGGCGGGATGAAACCGTCGAAACCTTCTTGGTGACGTGTCAAAATTTGGACGGTGCACGAAATATGGCGGCTCGATCAGGCACGCACCCGCTCAATCAGCCCCGAGAATCCCACGGGCGCGCCGGGTGCGGGCGGTCGCGCCGTCACGGGCACCGGGGCAGGCGCGGCCACCGACCTGGGGATTGGATGGAAGGTGTCGCCGTCCATCCAGCTGCCCGCCGGGGCCACCGCGACCCTCGCGGACGTGGCCGGGCCTGGGATCCTGCGGCACTTCTGGCTCACCACCGACCGCGCCGTTCTGCAGCAGTTGACGCTGCGCATGTATTGGGATGCCGAGCCGGAGCCGGCGGTCCAGGTGCCGCTGGGCGCGTTCTTCTGCAATAGCTGGGACGAATTGGCGCTCGTGAATTCCGAGATGGTGGTGGTGGCACCGGCGGGCGGGTTGAACAGCTTCTGGCCCATGCCGTTTCGCGCGCACGCCCACATCAGCCTGCACAACGGCAGCGATCACGCCGTGCCGGTGTATTACCAGCTGACCTATCTCGAACGGGATGTGCCGCGCGCGGCTGGTTATCTGCACGCCTGCTGGCGGCGAGGGAACCCGTTGGGGCAACCTGCGATTCACACCGTGCTCAACGACGTGCGAGGCCCCGGGCGGTATGTCGGCACTTACCTCGCGATCAGACCGAACGCGCCTGGCTGGTGGGGCGAGGGCGAGATGAAGTTTCATGTCGACGGCGACACCGAATTTCCCACCCTGTGCGGCACCGGTACCGAGGACTATTTCGGTGGCGCGTGGAATTTCGACCTCGACGGCGCCTACCACACCTATTCGACGCCGTATCTCGGCTTTGTGCAAGCACTTCCGTCCGGCGAGATCTACCGGCCGCAGCAGCGCTTCGGCATGTACCGCTGGCATGTGCGGGACCCGATCTGCTTCGGGCGCGGACTGCGGGTCACGCTGCAGGCGTTGGGCTGGCAGGAAAATGGCCGCTACCTGCCACTGGAGCAGGCCGATGTGGCCACACTCGCACTGTGGTATCAGCACCGGTCGGTTGCGACGGCGGCTACACGACCAGTTGCAGATGACCATCCGCGCCTATAGACCACAAGCCGTTTGCGGTTGAGCGCGACAGGGTACGTCGGGTCGCATGCACGGTCCGTCAATCCGCCGGCAGCCCGCACCATCCACGTATGTCGCCCCGGCTTCAGCGTCGCATCAGGTCGCGTTCTCAGCTTTCGAACGGCCGGTGTTGGGCGTCCGCGTGATGCGCCGCGAGGAGTCGCGACATGCTCGCGCGAACATGGTCCAGTGGTTCTGTTGAGCGGGTAGCTAGCGCTATGAGCACCGCGCCTTCGGTGGCGGCAACGATGGTTGTTGCCAGTGTCTGTGCGGTCGATGTGGTGAGCCCGTGGGAGCGCAGGCCG
>JAFAQO010000660.1 GCA_019246375.1 Mycobacterium sp.
TGGGAAGATCAAGTCGCTGCCACCGCCCTGAATGTCGAGGTCGGTGCCGATCCGGCTGAGCGCGATCGCCGCGCATTCGACATGCCAGCCGGGCCGGCCGGGACCGAACGGCGACGGCCAAGTCGGCTCCCCCGGCCGTGCCGCACGCCACATCAACGCATCGAGTTGGTCACTCTTACCCGGCTGGTCGGGGTCTCCACCGCGTTCCGCGAACAGCCGCAGCATCGTCTCGCGGTCATATCCCGACTCGTAGCCGAACTGCAGCGTGGCGTCCGCCCGAAAGTAGACGTCGGGGTGGTCGGCGTCATCGACCATATAGGCCGCACCGGAGGCGAGCATCTTTTCCACCAGCTCGACGACTTCGGCAACCGCCTCGGTCGCAGCGACGTATTCACGCGGCGGCTGCACCCGCAGCGCGGCCATATCATCGCGGAACAACGCGACCTCGCGTGCCGCGAGATCACGCCAGTCGACTCCGTCGCGGTCGGCACGCTCGAACAGCGGATCGTCGACGTCGGTGACGTTCTGCACGTAGTGCACGTCGTGACCGATGTCCAGCCACAGCCGGTGGATCAGGTCGAAAGCCAAATAGGTGGCGGCGTGGCCGAGGTGGGTGGCGTCATAGGGCGTGATTCCGCAGACGTACATGGTGGCGGTGCGGCCGGCCGCCACCGGGCGCACCTGGCGATCGGCGGTGTCGTACAGCCGCAACTCGGGACCGCGTCCGGGCAGCGCCGGGATGGTTGCGGCCGACCAGGATTGCATACCGTCGACTGTAAGGTCTGGCGCTAGCTTGCCAGCCGGATGGCGCCCAGCAGGACGTCAGCCAGCTCCGGGCGACACATCAGGAGGTCGGGAAGATACGGGCTGCGCCGGTTGTAGACCAGCTCCGAGCCGTCGATCCGGGAGGCGTGCATGCCTGCGGCCAACAGCACACCCGCCGGCGCGGCCGAGTCCCATTCCCATTGCCCGCCGGCGTGGAGGTAGGCGTCCGTATCGCCGCGCACCACCGACATCGCCTTGGCGCCGGCCGAACCGATGCGGACCAGTCGGATGTTCAACCGGTCGGCCAGCCGATACACCACCGCCGGTGGCCGGTGTGAGCTGGCAGTGATCCGGATCGGGCCCGAATGTGCCGACTCGTGGGCGACGACGGTGTCGCTGCGGTACAGCTCACCAACGGCGGGCAGCGCCACCGCCGCGTCGGTGATGGCACCGGCCGGGCCGGCGTCACGCTGCCACAGCGCCACGTGCACGGCCCAGTCGTCGCAGCCCGGTGTGGAAAACTCGAAGGTGCCGTCCAGCGGGTCGATGATCCACACCCGGTCGGCATGCAACCGGGACAGGTCGTCATCGGCTTCCTCGCTGAGCACCGCGTCATCCGGTCGTTGCGCCCGCAGCCGCTGCATCAGCAGCGAATTGACCTCACGATCGCCCAGGTCGCCGAGCGACCAGGGATAGTCGAAGCCGACTTCGTCGCGCACCGTCAGCAACAGCTTTCCGGCGTCCTCGGCCAACTGGGCGGCCAGTGCCGCGTCGGTCAGATCGTGCGCCGGGGTCAGCACTAGAACGCCGGCCAGGGAATCGGACGATGCCGGTCCGGGGTCGGCATCACCGGATTGTCGAGCAGCCCGCGAGCACGCCGGCGCAACGCCGCGATCTCGCGCGACGTGATATGACCGGCCAGCGCGTCGGCGAGCGGACCGGTAAGCGCGTCGGCGAGCCGGCTAACCGCCTCCAGCGTGTCGTCGTCGACGGGCTTGCCGGCCCAGCCCCAGAGCACCGTGCGCAACTTGTCCTCGATGTGCAAGCAAACACCGTGGTCGACGCCGTACACCTTCCCGTCGACGCCGTGCAGGATGTGGCCGCCCTTGCGGTCGGCGTTGTTGACCAAGACGTCGAACACCGCCATTCGCCGCAGCCGGACATCGTCGGCGTGCATCAAGATGACTTCATCGCCGGCATAGTCGTAGGCCCGCAGCACCGGTAGATAACCGGGCGGCAGCTTGCCTGCCGGAAACAGATCCACCAGGTCGGGATAGGGCTCGGGATCAGACCCAGCCACGTCGCCGGGTTGGTGCACCCACAGTTGCAGCATTCCGCGACCGGCGGGTCCGTCACGAATAATCGTGTATGGCACGATGTTCCAGCTCAGCTGCTTGGAGACCAGGTACGCGCCGACTTCACGCCCGGCCAGCGTCCCGTCGGGAAAATCCCACAGCGGCTGCTCTCCCGCGACCGGCTTGTAGACGCAGTGCACATTGCGCTCACCCAGCGTCGATTCGCACAAAAAGGTGGCGTTGCTCGCGGAGCGAATGCGTCCGAGAACGGTCAGTTCGCCGCGCCGCAACACCTCCCGATCGTCAGGCCTCGGCGTCATCGTCAGGCCCGAGCAACGCGCTACGCCGGTAGCCGTTGGTGCGCGCACAGATGTGTCCCTCGGGGTCCAGCGGTTCGTCGCACAGCGGACAAGGTGGACGTCCCGCGGAGATGACGCGGTTGGATCGAGTTGCGAACTGGCGTGCCGATTCCGGTGTCAGGAACACCCGCACGGCGTCGGGACCCTCCTCGGTGTCGTCGAGCACCACCGACGCGTCGAACTCGGCGTCGGTGACCGCGAGCAGTTCGACCACCACCGTCTGCGCCTCGGAATCCCAGCCCAGACCCATGGTGCCGACCCGGAACTCAGCGTCGACCGGGGTGATAAGAGGGCTGAGGTCTTCTACTTCAGTAGCCTCCGGCGGGACCGGTGTGCCGAACCTGCGGTTCACTTCCACCAGCAACGCGCCGATGCGCTCGGCGAGCACCGCGACCTGCTGCTTTTCCAATACGACCGATACCACCCGCGAGTCATGGACCGCCTGCAGGTAGAAGGTGCGGTTGCCGGGCTGGCCAACAGTCCCGGCGACGAAGCGGTCGGGTGTCCGGAAAACATGGATTGCACGAGCCATGACATATCCAAAATACCGGCATTTACGGGCCGGATGTAATTCCTCGGTTCGGTGGGATGCAACTGGTGACAATCAAGTTTTACCCGGTGGAGCCGCCCACTACCGCGTCGCTGGGCGGCGTTTCACCCTCCGGTGAGCGCGGCGCGGTCAGGGCGGACATCAACCGCGCGCCAGTGTGGTTGAGATGCAGCAGGAATGGTCGTAGTGGGGTGTAGCGGATCACACTTATCGACGCCGGCTCGGCGATGATGCGCTGGAAGCTGTCCAGATGCATTCCGAGCGCGTCGGCGACGACCGCCTTGATGACGTCGCCGTGTGTGCAGGCCAGCCACAGCGCATCGCCGTCGTTTTCCTCGGCAAGCCGCCGGTCATGGTCGCGGACAGCGGCCACCGAGCGCGCCTGCACCTGCGCCAGCCCCTCACCGTCCGGAAAGACCGCCGCGCTGGGATGAGCCTGGACCACCGTCCACAACGGCTCCTTTGCCAGATCGGCGATTTTGCGGCCGGTCCACTGACCGTAGTCGACCTCGGAGAGCCTTTCGTCGACGACGGCTTCAACGTTGAGCCTTTCGGCAATCGGTTCGAGCGTGCGCCGGCAGCGCAGCAGAGGCGAGCACACCAGCGCCCGGATCGGCAGTTCACTGATCCGGTCGACCAGTTCGGCGGCCTGCTCACGGCCCTTGTCATCGAGGTCGACACCGTCGGCACGGCCGGCCAAGATGTGCGCGGTGTTGGACGTCGACCGACCATGCCGCAACAAGATGACGGTCATATGCGCCGCTCCTCATCGCAGCGCTCTGCATCGCCGCCGGCGGGGTTCATCGGCGCCGCTCCTCCTCATCGCTTCGCTCTGCGTCGTCGCCGGCGGGGTTCATCGGCGCCGCTCCTCCTCATCGCTTCGCTCTGCATCGTCGCCGGCGGTCATCTCGCGGCTACCGCCCCAAGCGCGAGCATCCCCAGCACGCTTAACCCGGCCGCCACTCGATAGCCGACGAACCAGTACATGCTGTGCCGCACGAGGAACCGCAGAAACCACGCCACGGCGGCCAAGCCGACCACGAAAGCGATCAAGGTGGCCACCAACAGCTGCGGACCGGTTGCGCTCATCCCCTCACGGACCGGATGGAAGGCGTCAGGCAGTGAGAACAGTCCGGAGGCGAACACCGCCGGAATGGCCAACAGGAACCCGAACCGGGCGGCCAGCTCGCGGTCGAGCCCGAGAAACAGTCCCGCGCTGATGGTTGCCCCGGACCGCGAGACTCCCGGGACCAGCGCCAGCGTTTGGGCCGAGCCCACGACCAGGGCGTCTCGCCAATTCAGCCGCTCGAGGTGACGGCTTTGCGGTCCCAGATGTTCGGCGGCGGCGATCACCGCCGAGAACGCCACCAGAGCCGTCGCCACCACCCAGAGATTGCGCGCGCCGGAGCGGATTTCGTCGGTGAAGAGCAAGCCCAGCACACAGATCGGAATCGTGCCGATGATGACGTACCAGCCCAGCCGATAGTCGGTGTTCCGGTGCGCCTTCACGA
>JAFAQO010000565.1 GCA_019246375.1 Mycobacterium sp.
CCCACCGCACCGCCAACCAAACCCACCACCACGCGCTTCGAACCGTGGGCAACCGCCTCGTCGGCATCCTGCACGGCTGCCTACGCCACCACACCCCCTACAACGAACACACCGCCTGGGCCCACCGCATGGCCGCCGCTTGACAAGTTAAGAACCTGGGATGTCTAGCCGGTCGCGGTCTTCCCCACTACGCTCGGTCTCATAGCTGCAGGTCAGCGACGTTCAGCCGTCCGACCTGTCTCGCCACGTCCCGCTCGTTCGCATCGGTTCCACCGTGTTCTGTGACCAAATCCGTGGCCACGATTCCCGAGCGTGCCGCGACCGCCATCGCCGCGCTGGTGCGAAACGAAGTGTTCTTCACCCGTGGCCCCGTCGGCAAAGAGGCCCTGATCGACATCCTCGACAACGTGTATCTATCGCTGATCGACGCGGTCTCCCACCGATCGCGCTGAAGCGGTCAACTTTGGGTACTCGTCAGCGGGAAACGAGACAGCGCATTCGCCGGTGTTGATTCCGTTGTCGCCCTCGTCGACGTCAGCTAGCAGAAAGGCCAATCTTTGGACGCTTTTGGATCACAAACGGACGCAATTGCCGGTCGCTACGACGATGAGTTCGCCGAAGTCGCCGACGTCTTCAAGAAGCAGACGGCCCGCACCGACGGCGGCGCCTCCGTGGCGGTCTATCACCGCGGCAGACTCGTCGTCGATCTATGGGGCGGGGTTCGCAATCGTGACGGCGACTCGTGGGAGCGCGACACCCTCGCGATGTGCTGGAGCACGACCAAGGGCGTCACCGCGACCTGCGCCCATGTGCTCGCCGACCGCGGCCAACTCGACTACGACGAACGGGTCGCCACGTATTGGCCGGAGTTTGCCCAGAACGGTAAGGGCGACATCACCGTTCGGCAAGTTTTGAGCCACTCCGCGGGGCTACATCGCTTCGGCACGATCATCGACCACGGATCCACGATGCTCGACTGGGAGCATATGACCGATGCGCTGGCGCGCGCGAAGCCCGCATACGAGCCAGGCACCGCCGTTGGATATCACGCACTGACGTTCGGCTGGCTGGTCGGGGAACTGGTGCGGCGAATCTCCGGCATCCCGATCGAGAAGTTCGTGCAGACGGAGATCGCCGAACCGCTCGGGCTCGACGGCCTCTATATCGGTTGCCCGCCCGAGCAGCGGCATCGAGTGGCGCCGCTGAAGCCTATGTCGTTGAGGGGGTGGGCCACTCCGGTCGGCCGGTTCGCGTTCAACCAGGTCTCGCGGGGTTTGCGCGCGGTCAGGTCGCCGGTCAACCCCCACCGGATGCTCAACAGTGCGATGCCCCGCGGCATGGAGGCCGTGCTTGGGGATCCTCGGCTGCTGGACTCGGCGGTTCCCGCCATGAACGGGCATTTCGATGCGGTGTCGCTGAGCGCCATGTACGCGATGCTTGCCGGCGGGGGGCGGCTCGGCGGCGTCCGCGTCCTGTCCGAACAGACCGTGCGCAAAGCCTCGACGATCCAGAACAACCAGCGCGACAGGGTCATCGCCATCACCATGCAGTGGCGGCTGGGCTATCACCGCGCACCTATCATCGCCAGGCAATTGCCGCGTGCGTATGGCCATTTCGGTTTCGGTGGGTCGGGCGCGTGGGCCGATCCCGAACACGACCTCGCTCTCGCGATGGTGTGCAATCGTGGCACTGGGACGCCGATCGGTGATCTGCGGATTCTTCGCCTCAGCCAGGCCACTGCCCGAGCCGTCAAGTCCCTCACCTAGGTCATGACCCAGGCATCATTGGGATTCGCCCTCACAAGAGTGGCGCTAGGCCCGTTATCGGCTAGCCCAGTACGGGCAACCGCCGCTCGCGGGCCAGCCGGTCGAGGGCGGCCTGCATCACCGAGCGAACATGCTCGTCGACCTCGCTGATATCCGGCTCCTTCCCAAATCGAGCGACGATGTCGATCGGTTCCAATATTTCGGTGACGATTATGGTCGGTAGGGGCAGATTGGGCGGCAAGGCCATCACCGTGAAGCCGAACGGGAAACCGAAGCTCACAGGCACAATGTCCATCCGGATGCGCTTGAGACCTAACCGCTTAGCCAGCCAATGGCCGCGGGTCAAAAACAGTTGGCTTTCCTGCGTGCCGATTGACACAGTCGCCACGATGGGTATGTTGGCTTCGACTGCGGTGCTGACGTATCCGGTGCGGCCGTTGAAGTCGATCACGTTCGCACGCAACGTCGGCCGGTATGCGTCGTAATCGCCGCCGGGAAACGTCAATACAACAGCACCGGTACGCAGCGCCTTGGCGGCTTTTTCCCGGCTGGCGTGAATGACACCGGCGCGCACCAGCCATTTGGATTGTGGCTCAAGGAAAAGGCCGTAGTGCGCCACCGTGTAGATCGGGCGCTGGTAGCCGAACTTGCCGTAGAACTCTTTGGCGAAGACCAAAACGTCGGGCGTCATCATGCCGCCGGAATGATTAGAGACCACCAGCGCGGGCCCATTCGGCAGAAACAAATCCAAGCCACGCACCTCAGAGCGGAACCACACGCTGATAAGAGGCCCAATCACAGTTCTTAGCCGTCGCGTAAATACCGGATCCCACTGGGCGCGATCTCACGGTCGCCAACATCTTTGATGGCCATAGCTTTCCCCTCCCTGTGCTCGCTTCTCCTTTTGTCGCTGGCGTGCACGTCACCGCCACCTCGATGCATCCCAATTCAGCTGACTCCCAACCTCCCATGGAGCGCCGAATCTTTGGCAGCCGCCAAGGTGCTACACGCCCTCACCCGTCCACCAAGAGCACCCGTCGCTGCATCGCCGCGACCGCGAGCGGCGGCCCTCCTACCGACGACCAGATGCCGACAATGGCACGGCGACAACGGAGAACTCCCTTGTCTTCAAATCCGCTCCGACGTCTTGGTTGGGTGCCCTCCTCCGACTCTCACAAAACAGGGAGCCGACGCGCCACCCGATGCCGACCTGCCGACGTGTCATCGCCCAAGCATCAGGGGCGATGTGTCGCACTCCGATCAATCTGCAACTCCACGACATGCTTGATGAGTCAAGTTATTCCGCTGTGGACCTGGGCCCGCCTGCATTCACGATTTCGAGGTGGTGTGGAAAACGGCGCCGGCGCGAAGAGTATGCCGGGGCAGCCTCAGGTCAATACGGCTGATAGGTAGGCGCCATTAGTCAACGCGGCTGCAGGGTGCATTCGCTGACCGTTCCGGCGGGACCGGTCCAAGTGCTGGCCGGTGGCGGTTAGCGTCAACTCGGCGCGGGCCTATTCAGGAAGATCAGGCGGAACTTGCCGATCTGGATCTCATCACGGTTGGCCAGCACCGCCGAGTCCACCGGTTGCCGGTTGACATAGGTGCCATTCAGGCTGCCGACATCGACGACGCGGAATTGGTCGTTCTCCCGTTGGAACTCGGCGTGGCGGCGGCTGACGGTGATGTCGTCGAGGAAGATGCCGCTGTGGGGATGGCGGCCGGCGGATGTGACCGGCTGGTCCAGCAAAAATCGGGAACCCACGCTGGGGCCGCGTGTGACGATGAGTAGCGCTGAGCCGCTCGGCAACCCCTCCACGTCCCACACCGCGGCCTCAGCGCTGGCGGGAGCCGGAACGTCAAGCTCACCTACAAAATCGTCGCGGAAAGGCGAGGTGGTTTCCGCCGGGACTTCTTCAAAAGGCCCGTCGTTGTCCTTACGGCTCACTTGCTGCTCCTTATCGGCTACCGGCAGCATCAACTCTGCCCCCTCCCACGAAGTGCGACGAGCCAACTGCCCGGAAAAGTTCGTTATCGCAACAACCGGCCGCAGCGTAAGCATGCCTGAACGTTTCGCCATAATCGTTTGCGCCGATTCGTGCGGCAACGAGATTTTCCGCAGCCGCTGACCAAATCTGACGCGCCGTCCGCGTGCCCTCGCAGCTCCAAGCGGCCACCGATGCGCCACCGCCAAACAGTGGTTCAGCGCCGGTTTCAACCGCGCCAGCTCACACACAGCGCCCCCGAGGTCGCACTTGATCCGCACCTGTGGGCCGTCGAGCAAGCATTCCGCGCATGTCAACGAATCGAGCGAGTGCGGCGACAGGTGAGGGCAGCGCAGCGATCCGTGGCTGCCAGCTTTGAGAAATCCGCAGACCGCAAGGAGCGTGCCGCAAAGGTATACGAGGGAGCAGCCGAACACGGCGATGGCGACGAATACCGGGCCCACGCCGCTCGCCACCGCGAGTTCGCACGAGAGGACCGCCGGATTGCTCAGCAGCTGCGACAAATGGCAGATAGTGACTCGACGGGCGATCTCACCTCACCTTCGAACCATCGCTGACAACTCGCGCACGCGAACACGCGGCGACACTGTTAATGACGCGAACATGATGCTCTAACACGAAAATGGCGGCATACGCCTGAACGATGAGGAATGCGGCAGCTTCGCGCAATGGTCCAAGGATGCTCGGCGACGCTGCTTGCCGATGCCTATCCGGGTCAACGGGAAGTACCACCACGCCGTGCGACCACAATTCGTCAACTGGGCCGATGCCAAACCCCTAGTGCACGCAACGTTCAACCCACTACAGCGCATGGCACTCAGGTCGCTGGGGATAAAGCAGTTTATACGACTCGATGTCACCTTGTGCACTGACCGAAACCCGAGGCCGACAGCAGGACTCGCACGATCTCATGTTACGACGCCGGGCACCCATTTCGATAAGGCCATATCGGCCACCGGATCGCACGCATCTGTGTCAGGACCGGGACAGCATGCGTCGGGATAAGGACGGGCCACTATGTGGCGCGTAACACGTTCTGATACAGCCGAATCCCTCTGGGTGACCGGCTACGACGCTAAGCATTACATCTCCACACTAGGCGCCGTGGTGCGCATCGCGCGCAACACATACGGCGTGACCCTGCCCGACATGCGGCAGATCACTGCAAGGCTGGAAAGGGCATAGTGGTGGCGTCAGCATCAGCAGACGGTGACGCGCGCTAGTGGTACTGACCACGGACGTCGGAGCCGCCGCGGGGCCCTCGTTTCAGCGTTTACGAATGTTCGCCACGTTGGCGGCAATAGATACTCGCAGATCACTGCGTTGGAAGCGTTGACTAACTTCGGCTTATATCGGAGCTGCTGCGGACGGATTGCGGACAAGGCACGTTGAGCATGTCCGGGATCTGGGAACTGAGTGTCTTGCACCCTTTCTTGCGTCCAGCAGGATTCCCGGACTGCCCTTCTTCCACTGCGTTTCTCCTCCTGGGACGGTCAAGGTGGACCGGCAATCGTCGGCCTGTTCCACCTCGTCGTCGGTCTGTTGGTGGCCTGCTTCGGTGTCTGCCATCTGTGCACTTTCCGGTGACAAATAGGTAAGCAATCTTGCTGATGCCCGGCTGCCCCACTGCCTTGCAGTCGGGCCGGGATCGCCAAATTAGGTAGTGCGCTACGCACACGGATCCGCGCTGACGGGCCGATAATGTCAACTGTCAACACTGACGGCTTCGAGTAGCGATTGTGATTGAGTGTCCATGAAGGACCGCGGAAGGACAGGGCGCGCGGCTGCCACGGAGGATTTCATCATGGCCGGCGAATGCGAGACCGGTGAATCCGCGATCGAACTTATCCCGACGGCGGTGTCGGGATCGTGTTGATGGATATTCACACGCCGGGAATGGGTGGCATCGAAGCCATGCGGCGAATCTGCGCCGCACATCCACTTGATGGTCCTGCTGATGTCAACCTACGACGTCGATGACCTTCCCGCCGGGGCCGCGGATTGCGGCGCGGCGGCCTACCTGCACAAAGAAAACCTGAGTCCAGCTCTCCCGAGCCGGTTATGGCGAACAGCTAACTAAGGCCAGTCCGGTGCTGTTAGGTCACGACCTCACTCGCTTTGCGAAATCATACGATGGGCTGACCCTGGCTGGTCTGGCCCTATATTCCGGTGCTGGCGTGTTGCTGCCGCTGGCACTGTACAAGTGGGTGCTGCGATCCCCCTGGTGGCTGGCCATCGCCGCGGTTTGCGCCGCTCAGTGTGTCGTGCTGGGAGCCGGGCATGTTCGCCTGTGGCGACGCGGTAGACGTCGGCAAGCGGTCATGCTCGTTTGTATTGGTAACTGGGCCACCTTTTTGTTCGCTACGTTCGTCCTGCCGGACCTGTTGCCGGTTTACGTGCTCGCGGCCTTGCTGCCCGTCGTTATCGCCGCCGGGCCCTACGGGGGCTGGCTGCCCGGGGCGACGTTCGCCCTGATTACCGCCGGCTACGCCGTCTGCGTGTTGGCTCTGGCTGCGTTAGCGCGGTTCCAGAATATTTCACACCTGAGCGCGCATATGCCGCGCTGGATCACGAGCGCGTTGTTGATCCCACTTGTGGTGTTGATGGCCTTTTTCGTCGTGGTGATTGTGTGGAACAACGCCGCGAAGCTGCGGACGTCGCGTGCCCGGCTGGTCACCGTCGCCGACGAGGAACGGCGCCGCCTCGAACGTGACCTGCATGACGGCGCCCAACAACAGCTTGTCGCGCTCGCGGTGCTCATCCAACTCGCCCGCCGCACCGAAAACGGCCGATCGGAGCCGCTGCTCACCGAGGCCACCGGGCTGTTGGAGACCGCGATCGCCGAGATCCGCCGACTCGCCCACGGTATCTACCCGCCGCTGCTGGTCGGCGGCGGCCTGAACGAAGCCCTGCCGGCGGTCGCCGCGCACGCCCCGATCCCCGTGCAGCTCGACCTGCACGGCCTGCACCGCTACCCGGCCCCGGTCGAGGCCGCCCTGTATTTCTGCTGCAGCGAGGCGCTGCAGAACGCCGCCAAACACGGCGGCCCGGACACCACTGTGACGATCACCGCCCATGCCGACGAACGGATGCTTACCCTCACGATCAGCGACACCGGCCGCGGATTCGACCCTGCCATCACGGGCACCGGTCTGACCAATATGAGCGACCGCCTGGCTGCCATCGGCGGACAGCTCGTTATCGACAGCGCACCCGGACGCGGCA
>JAFAQO010000714.1 GCA_019246375.1 Mycobacterium sp.
GGGGAACTACCCGCCTGCGGTCACCGAGCTGCTGTCAATCGCCGGCTGGGGCTGGCACATCGAAACTGCGATCCATGTCGTGCGACTGATTCTCAGCGGTGCGTTCGACCGGTTCCCGAAATTGCAACTCATGATCGGACACATGGGTGAAGTGTTGCCGTTCATGTTGCCCAGATTTGACAGTGTGCTGACGACGGCCGTGACCGGTTTACAACGAGCTCCGTCGGAATACCTGCGGCACAACGTTTATTACACGTTCAGCGGATTCAACTGGCTCCCGGAGTTTTTAGAGGTGCTGCTGCACCTGGGTGTGGACCGGATGATGTTCTCCACCGACTACCCGTACCAGTCGATGCCTGAGGCCACCGCCTTCCTCGCCGGCCTGCCGCTAAGCCCGGCCGACCGGGAACGCATCGCGCACGGCAACGCCGAAAGTCTGCTCAATATCTGAGTGGGTGTGCCTTTCACCGTCCGCCCAGCACACCGGCACCGACGCCGGCACAACTGCAACCGGGACCGCTCGTCCCGCCGACATTGCAAGCCCGGCAGTGGTCACCGCCTGCCGCGGCGACCGCGTGGCTTTGCGTCCTCAAGCTCGGCCAGCGACAGGTCAAGACCGTCGAGCAGGCTCCAGGGGTCGGTGATTTGTTCGCGGTCGGTGATAATGCCGACGTCGAGGTGGCCGTCGTAGCTCATCACGGTGATGTTGAGCCCGAGGCCGTCGGTGATGACCGAGACGGGGTAGTTGGCCACCAATCGCGCTCCGCCGCAATAGAGGGGAATCTGCGGACCCGGCACGTTGGATACCACCACGTTCCATGTCGGCCGCCCGACCGAGGAGGTGGTCAGCGCGAATGTGGCTCGTGCCGCGAGGCTGAAAAGTGCCGGTGGAATGAAGTGGTTGACGTCGGACAGCAGGTCGGCAGGCAACGCGCGATGGCGTTCCTTCATCTGCCCCATGCTGGCCGCGGTCGATTTGAGCCGCGCCACGGGATCGGCGAGGTCGGTGTGCAGCGGTGCGCCGAGCATGAGGACGCGGTTGCCGTAGGTCCCTGCTTGCTCACTGGTGCGGACCGAGACCGGAATCTGGGCTACCAACGGCTCATCCGGCAATTCTTTGTGGTCGAGCAGCCATCGCCGCACCGCGCCGGCACACATCGACACCACAACGTCGTTGACGGTTACCTCGTAGGCATTCTTGACGGTCTTGACCCGCTGCAAGTCGAGGCTTCCGAATGCGAAGCGCCGATGGGGTGACACTCGCCGGTTGAACGACGTCTTGGGCGCCGTCATTGCCGGGCGGACCACGCGATTGCCCGACGCACGTGTCAGGCCTTGCAGGCGGCCCGCCAGTCGACCGGCTTGGCCCACGCCGGGAAGCGCAGAAAACGTCGTTTCGTCGAGATTTGGTATCGCGCGCGGCAGCGATCGCAACATGCGCATCGAGGAGCGCGGAACACCCAGCAGCGCACGGCCCCACATCTCGACAGCGCCGGGGCGTCGGCCGACTTCTGGCTGATCGGCCGGCGGCACCATCCGCCCTTCCGGGCTCAGATCGAGCAGCAGCCCGGTGATCTCGGCGCCGGAGACGCCGTCGATGACGGCGTGGTGGATCTTGGTGTACACCGCGACATGGCCGCTTTCCAGACCGCTGATGACATACATTTCCCATAGCGGGCGGTCCCGATCCAACGGGCGGGCATGCAGCCGCGACACCAACTCGGCCAGCTGATGATCGTTTCCCGGGGGCGGCAGGGCCGCCTCACGCACGTGGTAGGTCAAGTCGAAGTGGTCGTCATCAACCCAGTACGGGTAGTCCAAGCCCAACGGCACCTCGACGAGTCGCCACCGCAGCGGCGGCAATAGATGCATCCGTTCGCCAAGCAGCTTCATCATCGACCCGCAGGTGAGCTTCCCGCCCGGGGCGGTGCTCGCGTCGTGCACCGCCAGACCGGCGACATGACCAGTTCTGCGCCGATCTTCGATCGCCAGGAACTGTGCATCCAGGCTGCTGAGCTGCTTCATGCGCGGAGCCCCTTCTGCGTATGAGGCTATGCGCTAGGACCGTGGTTTCGGAAGGTTCTTCGCTGCGCTACGGCGGGAAACTCATCTACCGCCCGAGGCCTCGTTGTGATACCACGAGATGACCACGAATAAGGACGTCCGATGAGCCAAAACAATCTCTTCCCGATATCCAACCGGGTACCCAATCTGGCGTTGCTGTTCTTGAGCCGCGTCGAGGCGTCGCCGGACAGGGAAGCCTTCCGATACCTCGACAACGGCGACTGGACCTCGGTGAGTTGGAAGCAAACCGCCGAGCGGGTCGAAGCCCTCGCAGCCGGACTGCTGGCGCTCGGGATCGCGCCCGAGGATCGGATAGGTATCGCAGCAACCACTCGGTACGAGTGGATCCTGGCTGACCTGGCGACCGTGTGCGCAGGCGCGGCGACGACCACCGTCTACCCGAGCACCAACGCCGAGGACACCGCCTACATCCTCGCCGACTCCGAGTCGCGGATCGTCTTTGCCGAGAACGACACCCAGCTCGAAAAGCTCACGGGACATCGCGGCGACTTGCCCAACCTCGCCAAGGTGGTTTTGTTCGACGGAGCTGGTGACGGCGACTGGGTGATCACTCTCGATGACCTCGCCGAATTGGGTGCGAAGTACCTGGCCGAGCATCCCTCCTGTGTACGCAATGTCGCGGAGGAGACAACGGCCGACCGGCTGGCGACGCTGATTTACACCTCGGGGACCACAGGTCGTCCCAAGGGCGTACGGCTGCGTCACGAGGCGTGGGTGTATACCGGCGCCTCGATCGCTGACATGGATCTGCTCGGTGAGGACGATCTGCAGCTACTGTGGCTGCCGCTCGCTCATGCCTTCGGCAAGGTACTGATCTCCACTCAACTGGCGTGCGGCTTCGCCAGCGCAATCGATGGCCGCGTCGACAAGATCGTCGAAAACACCGCGGCGGTCAAACCGACGTTTATGGGAGCCGCACCGCGCATTTTCGAGAAGGCCTATGCCCGCATCGTCACCACACAGCAGTCGCAAGGCGGTGCCAAGGCCAAGCTCTTCAACCGCGCGTTCGCCGTAGGCCGCGAGACCGCTCGTCGTCGACGCGCCGGCCAATCCGTCCCGTTACTCATGAAGCTGCAGCACAGGATGTTCGACCGGTTGGTATTCGCGAAGGTGCGCGACGTGTTCGGCGGGCGAATCCGCTTCTTCGTGTCCGGTTCCGCGCCGCTTAACCGCGACATCGCCGAATGGTTCGAGGCCGCTGGTTTGCTGATCCTGGAAGGGTACGGGCTGACCGAGTCCGCCGGCGGCGGCTTCATCAACCGCCCCGACAACTACAAGCTCGGCACCGTAGGTCTGCCGTTCGAGGGCACCGAGGTCCGGATCAGCGACACCGGGGAAGTCCAGTTCCGCAGTAAATGTGTCATGGCCGGCTATCACCACCTGGAGGACGCCACGGCCGAGGCGCTCAGCGACGACGGCTGGCTGTGCACAGGGGATCAGGGCAGCATCGACGAAGACGGGTTCTTGACGATCACCGGCCGGATAAAGGAGTTGTTCAAGACCTCCGGCGGCAAATACGTTGCGCCGCCGGCCATCGAGGCGAAATTCGCGACGCTGTGCCCGTACGCCAGCCAGTTCATGGTGTTCGGGGAGGGACGCAACTTCGCCGTCGCCTTGGTAACCCTCGATGCCGACGCGATCGGCGGCTGGGCCAAAGACCGCGGCTTGCGCGACGCGTCCTATGCCGAGCTCACGAAATCCGATGCCGTGCAGGAGATGATCGACGAGCATGTCCAACGGCTCAACTCCGGGCTCAATCGATGGGAGACCATCAAGAAGTGGGCTCTGCTAGACCACGAACTCTCCGTAGATCGCGGCGAGCTCACACCGTCGCTGAAGGTCAAGCGCGGGGTTGTCGCCGAGCAGAACAAGGAGATCTTGGACGCCTTCTATTCCTGAACCACTCGACTTACCGAAGCGCTGGGACAACGCTTACCTGTGCAACCGCCAGTAGCTACGGCGCGGTGTCGATAAAGGCGAGGTCGACGCGTTCGCAAGGAAACATGGCCCACTGGGCCTAACCGGGGCCGTCGCTGGCGGCGGCCAGCAGCGGCACCACGATGTCGCTGATCGGTGTGGGCAGGTCGTGGGCCCGCGCCCGGCGGACGATCACGCCGTTGCGGACGTCCCACTCCAGCCGCCGGTGATCCTCCCGGTCAGCGAGCATCGAGGTGGTCATGTCGACGGGAGCGCCCCGGAAAAGATCCACCATCTGGTCGACGACCTCGTCGCCGAGCCGGGCGCCTTCAGCCTTCGCCACGGCCAGGCACTCGGCGACATAGCGGCGGGACAGCGCGGCGACGTCGTCGCGGCGGAACATTCCAGACCGCCGCCCGGACAGCGCCATGAAGCCGGCCAGCGCGTTCACCAGCAGCTTGCGCCACGCCGCCGTGGTGAAGTCGGGGTCGCAGGCGACACCGCAGCCGGCGCCGCGCAACAGCTCGGCGATGCTGTCCGCGGCGCGCCCGGTGGGAAGCACCAGTCGGGCTTCGCCGCGTAGCCGCACCCACCCTTCTGGCTGGGTCTCGGCCGAATACCAGACGACGCCCGGTACGACGCTCGACGACGGGCAGTACGGCTGCACCTGTTCGACCTGCTCGACACCGTTTTGCAGCACAGCGACCACGGTGTGCTCGTCGCACAGCTTGGCCAGCCAGCCCGCCGCGTCGTCGTTCTGAGTCGCCTTGACCGCCAGCAACACCACGTCCACCGGACCGCTGGCCTCGCTCGGATCGGCGCGCACCGGACCGGGCACCACGATCGGATTGGCGCCGTCGGGCCGTAACTCGATCTGCGGGCGGGCTGTTCGCCCGCACAGCAACACCGGATGGCCGGCGGCATACAGCAGCGCCGCGACCGTCGTACCGACGGCGCCGGGCCCGACAAGCGCTATTCGTGGGGTGATGTCACCCAAATTAGTGGTCGTCCGGCGACGATGCGGGCCCGGGAGGGCCGAGGAGGAGCCGGACAATCGGGGGATGTGGCCCCTCTACACTGGGCAGTGCTTGTCGCGTGGCGACCCGCTGCGCCCGGCTCCGCCGCGCTTGCGATCGCCACGGCGTTCAATCCGTTGCAAGAGGAGTATTTGTGCTGCGCACGCATGCCGCGGGGTCGTTGCGTGCCACCGACGCCGGGCAGAAAGTGACGCTGGCCGGTTGGGTGGCGCGCCGCCGCGACCACGGCGGCGTCATCTTCATCGACCTGCGCGACGCGTCGGGCGTGTCCCAGGTGGTGTTTCGCGCGCCGGATGTGCTGGCCCAGGCGCACCGCCTGCGCGCCGAGTTCTGCGTGGCCGTCGAGGGTGTCGTGGAAATCCGCCCGGAGGGCAACGCCAACCCGGAGATCGCCACCGGCGAGATCGAGGTCAACGCGTCGTCGCTGACGGTGTTGGGGGAGAGTGCGCCACTGCCCTTCCAGCTTGACGAGCCCGCCGGCGAGGAGTTGCGGTTGAAGTACCGCTACCTCGACCTGCGCCGTGACGGACCGGGCTCAGCAATCCGGTTGCGCTCCAAGGTAAGTGCTGCTGCCCGTGAAGTACTGGCGCGTCACGGCTTCGTTGACGTCGAGACGCCGACGTTGACGCGCTCGACTCCCGAGGGGGCCCGCGACTTCCTGGTGCCGGCGCGGCTGCAGCCGGGTTCGTTCTACGCGTTGCCGCAGAGCCCGCAGCTGTTCAAACAGCTGCTCATGGTGGCCGGAATGGAGCGCTACTACCAGATCGCCCGGTGTTATCGCGACGAGGACTTCCGGGCCGACCGCCAGCCGGAATTCACCCAGCTGGACATGGAAATGAGCTTCGTCGATGCCGATGACGTCATCGCGATCTCCGAGCAGATCCTCACCGCGCTGTGGGCGCTGATCGGCTATCAGCTCACCACACCGATTCCGCGGATCGCCTACGCCGAGGCGATGCGCCGCTTTGGCTCCGACAAGCCCGACATGCGGTTCGGGCTCGAGCTCGTCGAGTGCACGGAGTTCTTCGCCGACACGCCTTTTCGGGTGTTCCAAGCGCCATATGTGGGCGCTGTGGTGATGCCCGGCGGTGCGTCGCAGCCGCGGCGCACACTGGACGGCTGGCAAGACTGGGCCAAACAGCGCGGGCACAGGGGCCTGGCCTACGTGCTGGTCGGTGAGGACGGCACGCTCGGCGGTCCGGTGGCCAAGAACCTCTCCGACGACGAACGCGCCAGGCTGGCAGCACATGTCGGCGCTCAGCCCGGCGACTGTGTCTTTTTCTCGGCAGGCCCGCCGAAGTCATCGCGGGCCCTGCTCGGTGCGGCGCGCAGTGAAATCGCTAATCGGCTCAACCTGATCGACCCCGGGGCGTGGGAATTCGTCTGGGTGGTCGACCCGCCGTTGTTCGAACCGGCCGACGAGGCCGCGGCCCACGGTGACGTCGCGCTCGGCGGAGCCTGGGCCGCGGTGCACCACGCCTTCACCGCGCCCAAGCCGGACTCGTTGGACAGCCTCGAATCCGACCCCGGCGCCGTGCTGGCCGACGCCTACGACATCGTCTGCAATGGACACGAAATCGGTGGCGGCTCAATCCGTATCCACCGTCGCGACGTTCAAGAACGAGTTTTCGCGGTGATGGGCCTCGACAAGGCCGAAGCCGAAGAGAAATTCGGATTTTTGTTGGAGGCGTTCATGTTCGGCGCGCCGCCACACGGCGGTATCGCGTTCGGTTGGGATCGCATCACCGCGCTGCTGGCAGGCATGGACTCGATCCGCGAGGTCATCGCCTTCCCGAAGACCGGCGGCGGAGTCGACCCGCTCACCGACGCCCCGGCGCCGATTACAGCGCGGCAGCGCAAGGAATCCGGTATCGATGCCGATCCCCATGCGCTGAAGGGGTCGTCAGGTTCGTAACCGCGTCCTGGGCGTAGCGTGCTCGACCGATCACGGTCGGCGCTGTAGCCGATCACGCGCCGATCACGCCGCAAAAACGCGGTATTCGGCTGCTGTCGCCGGCATTTACCGGTGTGGGAGCACCAACGACCACAACTGTTGGACAAGGTTGCGCAACGGATGGCTCGCGCTGGCGACTCTTCGTACCGGGAACACTGTTTGGTTGGGGCCGCACTTGGGCCACGCCCCCGGTCCTTGGGTGGCAAGAACTCGGTTGGCCACGGCGATCTGTTGCTCCCGGGTGGCATTCGCCGGTGAGCCGACACCGCCGTTGGCGGCCCACGTCGAGGGTTTGAACTGCAGGCCACCGTAGAAGCCGTTGCCGGTGTTGGCCGACCAGTTGCCACCGGACTCGCACTCCGCGACGGCATCCCAGTCGACGTCATCGGCCTGCGCGATACCGGTGGACGGGCCGATCAAAAGCGCGACGCCGCCGACGGCCATCGCGCATTTCAAACACGACTTGCCGTGTGGTCCCTTCTTGCATTTCTCGTGACTGTGCACCATTTCTCACGTGTAACAACGCAAGTGATAGCTGTCAACATAAGAGGCGTATTTTAATTAGCGTGATCTGTGATGAAATCCTTATCTTAAGAGGCGTTTGAGGTCAAAGTTAAAATTACGTGTTTGTAGTTTTGTTACCAGAGTGTCTTTTGTGGCGAAAGTGATTGTTCTTTCCGGATTAATTAGTAGCTAGAGTGGCTAAAGTTGCTAATGTTGCTAAAGTGGCTTATGAGGTCAAAGCCCAAATTCTTAGGGAAATACAGCGTGGTGCGCCGCGTATTACCGCTGAGCCCGCCGCGGCGGAGATGGACACGGCCGTTGGGTTAGGCCAAGCTGCCAGGCATGGACACCAATGATCGGGCCGGTCTCGTGGCAGCTATCCCGTTTGCCGTCGCGCTGGGGATCCAAGTCGATGAGGCGACGCCGCAGCGGGTGACCGCCGCGATGGGTTGGGCTGAGGAACGCTGCACGACGGGCGGGATCTTGCACGGGGGAGCGCTGATGGCGTTCGCCGACACGATCGGCGCGGTATGCGCAGTGGCCAATCTGCCGCCACGGGCCGGCACCGCCACGATCGAGTCGAAGACAAACTTTTTCCGCGCCGTCCGCAGCGGTGTCGTCACAGCGACTAGCGAGCCACTCCACGTCGGCCGCACCACGATCGTGGTGCAGACGAACCTCACCGACGATCGCGGCAAGCTGGTCGCTCAGGTCACCCAGACTCAGGCGGTGCTTGCGGAATAGGCGGTACACCGGGCCGGTTGACGGTGCATGACCGAAATCCCCGACGCCGAAACGATCAAAGCTTTCAACAAAACCATCATCGACGAGTTCCGGGCTAACGACGGCAAAGTCGGCGGGCAGTTCGCCGGGTCTGATCTGCTGCTGCTCACGACGACGGGCGCCAAGTCCGGTAAGCGGCGTACCGCGCCGTTGGCCTACCTACGGATTGACGGCAAGCTGATCATCATCGGCTCCTTCGCGGGTGCCGACGTCGACCCGGCATGGGTGCACAACGTGCGGGCCAACCCGTCGGCGCATGTTGAGATCGGTACCGAATCCTTCGACGTCAGTACCCGCGAACTGCCACCCGGCGAACGGGATACCGCCTTCCCCAAGATCGCCGCCGCGGCGCCGGGTTTCGCCGACTACCAGGCAAAGACCACTAGGGTGATCCCACTGTTCGAGCTGCAGCCGGTGATCTAGCCGCTCCGCCATTTCGTCGGCCTCGTCGTCGGGTAAGCGGGGGGCGTCATGAGCCGTGCGTCAGCCGTTCTTCGCGCCGATCGCGGCGGTCGCTTCGCCGAGGAACTCCTTCACCAGCTGCTTCGGGGCCTGCACCAACCATGCTCGGTGATCAGCTCGCGCAGTTCGGAAACGGCGATCCCACCAAGTCTGACCAGCACCGCTGGGTAGCCGTCGGCATGCGGGTTCACGCTTTTTTACGGCTGGCTGTCGAGGCCACGGCGGTATCGCCGGTGAGCCGCAAAACGGTCCGCATGGTGTCGACATCGTCGCGTTTGCCATCAAAGTGCAGCCGGCGCAGGGCGGCGAGACGCTGCTTGGCGGTGGCGCCCAGGCGAGCAGTCACCAGGTCGGATGCGGACGCGGTCAAAGTCACGTCTGGTTGGTGCCGCGCCCCGGCGAGTCGTCCGGCGGTGACGGCGAAATCGAAACTGCGACCGTCGATCTGCACGCGATACGTTGCCTCGACCCCGACGGCGCCGACGAAGTCGAAACCGAGGAGCAGACCGACGAGAAACCCGTTAAGCGGTGAAGGGAATCCCCGCGTGCCGACTCGCATCGTGTGCAGGCCGAAGCGGGCAATGGCGCCAAGGATCGGAAGCACCAGGCGCCATCCGTCGTCGCTGAGGGTGTAGACAGTACGTGCGATCGGCGGGGGCAACTCGTTGCGCTCGACGACTCCGGCCTGTTCGAGTTCGCCAAGGCGTTGGGCCAGCAGATTCGTCGCGATGCCGGGCAACTGCTCCCGCAGGTCGCTGTAGCGGCGCGGGCCGCCGACGAGTTCACGCAAAATCAGCAGTGTCCAGCGCTCGCCGAGCACGTCCAGTCCTTTGGCGATCGGACAGTTCTGGCCATAGTTTCGCCGCCCAGTCACGCGACCATTCTATCGCTTAGACAGATTTCAATGCCAGTTAGTTGAATTGTTTGTTCTATGAGTTTAGATTGCTATTAGATGGCTGCGCCGCGGACCGGCCGGCCGGCTGAAAGGACAACATCATGACCGTCGCACCCGTCCTGGTGACCGGCGCCGCGGGCGGCAGGCAAGGCTCTACAGGTTTGCACGTCACCCGGCTCCTGCTGGACAAGGGCCGCGCCGTACGCGCCTTCGTGCACCGACTCGACGAACGATCCGACCGTCTCGGCGCGCTCGGCGCCGAAGTCGTTCAAGGCGACCTACACGACTTCGGATCCGTCACGGCCGCGATGAGCGGTGTCCGTCGGGCCTACTTCGCCTATCCGGTACAGGAGGGCCTGCTCGAGGCCGCCGCGACGTTCGCCGCCGTGGCGCGCTCGGCCGGTGTCGAGCAAGTCGTGAATCTGTCGCAGTGGCTGCAGGCCACCGGCGAGCAGCCCACGCCGCACCAGTCCCGGCATTGGTTGGTAGAGCAGATCTTCGACTGGGCCCGGGTCGGTGCCGTGCATCTGGACGCCACCGTCTTCTATGAGAACCTGTGCACCTGGGCGCTGGCCAGCCTGAGCCGAGCGCGCGTGATCGCCCTGCCGTGGGGACCGCAAACTACCGCGATCCCGATGGTGGGCGCCCAAGATGTCGCCCGCGTGGCCGCGGCCGTGCTCACCGGCCCGGTGCTGCCGAATGGCACGGTGATTCGACTGATGGCCGGTGCGGTCACCAACAAAGAGATTGCCGAGGCGTTCAGCCAGGTCCTTGGTCGGTCGGTGGACTATGTCGAGATCAGCGAAAAGCAGTGGGCCAGTGCCGCTTCGGCTGCAGGGGTTAATGCTGTTGCGGTCGAACACCTCACGCATTTGTGGCGCTACTTACGCACTCTCGCACCGGAATACCAGGCCTTCTATCACCTCACCGACGCGTTCGAAGACTTCACCGGTGAGCCACCGCAGTCTTTGCCGAATTTTCTGCGCGAGCACCAAGACCTGTTCGCGCCGGCGGTGGCACGATGAGCGCCGAACCGTCGTCGGCCAGCACCTATGTGCTGGGTCACGCCGACGTCGAGATCCAGCGACTGCTGCTGCAAGCACGCCTTTACGACAAGGACACCGAGCACGCGCTGCGGCGCGCCGGGCTGCGGCCGGGCATGCGGGTGCTGGATGTGGGCTGCGGCCCCGGCGATGTGTCGTTCGTGGCCGCTCGGCTGGTCGGGGCCGCCGGAACGGTACTGGGCGTCGACGCCGCCGAGGTTGTCGAGGTGGCCCGAACCCGGGCCGCCGAGCAGGGCCTGTCGTGGGTCAGTTTCGAGCAGACCACGATCGGCGACATCGCCCTGGACGAACCGGTCGACGCGGTGGTCGGGCGGCTGATCCTGATGCATCTGCCCGACCCGGCGTCGGCACTGCGCCAGCTCGCCGCGCTGGTCCGGCCCGGTGGTGTGATCGCGTTCTGCGAGACTGACATCGGCGCGGTGTGCAGCGTCCCGGAGACGCCCCAGTTTCGCGCGGTGTCAGAAGGCATCGTGAGCGCTTTTCGGGCCGTTGGTCTTGATCCCAGGTTCGGCACGACGCTGCACGGTCTGTTTCAGCGCGCAGGCTTGCCCCCACCGCAGCTGGCCCTTGCGGCGCCGATCGGCGGAGTCAACGCGCCCGATATCTTCGCCTACGCGATGGAGGTGTGGCGCTTGGTGCTGCCTATCGCCGAACGACTGGGCTTGGTCACCGACGAACTCGCTGACATCGATACGGTGTTGGCGCGCTGGCGGGAGGAAGCTGCGGCGGCGGGCGCCGTCGTGACGATGCCGCCGATGATCAGCGCGTGGTGTCATCGGCCGGCGGAGTTCGCCTCGCTCAGCGCACCTGCCGCTTAGCCGGGCCGCACGCCGAGGTTGTCGATGGCGGCTAACTCGCGGACTCCGTCTGCGGTGTCGATTGACTCAGCCATTCGCGCAGTTTCGCGTAAATCGCCGGATCGTTGAGCAGGTCGAAGTGGTGCAGACCGGCCAGCGTGAGCCCGTGCGCCGGCTCGAACGGGATCCGCCGGATCTTGCCCATCCCGGAGGCGCTTTGGGAGCGCACCAAGTAGTCGCCAAGAATTACGCCGACCGCCCGCGGCCCGGTGGTGGCGACGAAGTGGTAGACGGCCCCGGGAAGAAACGGCACCTCATGGCAGCGGTCCCGCAGAAACTCGTCCGGGTCACACTCGCTCCAGTCCTCCTCGAGCAATGCGCCGTACCGCAGATCCTTCACGCCTGCGGCGCGGGCGTTGAGAAATGCGGACACGGCGCGGGTCTCTGGCAGCCGGGCCAGCGCCCAGGATGCGGCATTGACACCTTTTTCCAGGTCGGCTCCCAGGTGCGGGGAGCCAAGGCAGACCACGTGGCGGACGGCGTCGGTCCAGCCGTGCTGTTGCTGGGTGCCGTAGTGGCAAGCGCTGCGTACCACCAGGCCGCCCATCGAATGACCTACCAATGCGATCTCCTCGACCGGCACCGGCCACATCGCTTGCAACTGCTTCACCAGGTCGGCCAGGGCTTTCCCGTTGTCGGAGATGTGCAGACCCGTGTTGTAGCGCAGATAGACCGGGGTGAAGCCCAGGTCGGCGGCCAGTCGTGCTCCGTAGGGGCGCAGACGCTCGCCGGTGCGCGGCCGGCGCCACCACAGCCGTTCGGTCAGACACCAGCCGTGCATGAACACCACGATCCGGCCGGTGGCTTTCGGGAACGCCGCGGCAATGGCCGCGGCGTTCATCGCAACCGGCTTTCCACGGTCGCGTATCTGCATGGTCAGCGCGAATGCATTCCCCCGGTCGGTCATCTCATCGCCGTAGATGCCGTTGAGTGCGGCGATGACGCCGGCGACCTTGGGGTGCGATTCGACGGTATCGTCCTCATCGCTGCCGCATGTCTCGGCGGCCACTGCGCCGGCGCCGTTCAGCGATGCCCGCACCGCCCGGTCGACCGCGTAGTAGGTCACCGCGGCAGTCGTGTTGTGGACGACCTTCACGGGTTTCGACACCGGCCCTATCGTGCCGAAGACGCGGCTCGCGATACCGCTGTGCATGTCGCGCACCAGATTCATGAGAACGCGGGTGCCCTCTCCCGCGAGATCGGCCAGTGACCGGATTTCCTGTCGCTGCACGAGTGACCCTCCCTGTTCCCACCTTGGGTTCCCATTTTGCGTCTGCCTTCGCGCGTGGTGGTCCAGATTACCGATACCGATAATGGCTGTGGGTGCACCGGGCCGCGGTGCGTGCCGACGGGTCAGGAGGTCGGGTCGGTGTCGTTGTCGCGGGAGGCCTCGCCCGGATCCCGGCGCGTGGCGGCGCAGCACGATCCAGACCAGTTGCTGGCCGGCTACCGCGCCGCCCGGGACCAAGAAGCGCTCTTCGACCCCGACAGCGAATCGCGTTTCGGGTCCACCGGGTACGACGAGTTCATCGACGCCGCGGGCAATGTCCGGCCGGGCTGGTCTGAGCTGGCGGAGGTCATCGGGAAGCGCGGACGGGCGGGTTTAGACCGGCTGCGCGAGACCGTGAGCGCCCTGGTTGACCGCGACGGCATCACCTACATCGCCATCGACGCTGACGTCGACGGTCACGGTAGCGCCGCGCCCCGGCCCTGGCACTTGGATGGCCTGCCGCTGCTGGTCTCCGCGGAAGACTGGGCCACACTGGAATCCGGTGTGGCACAACGAAGCCGGCTGCTCGACGCGGTGCTCGCCGATCTTTACGGGCCACGGCGAGTCGTCACCGGCGGGGTGTTGCCGCCCGAGCTGTTGTTCTCGCATCCCGGCTATGTCCGAGCCGCCCAGGGCATCGAGATACCCGGGGGGCACCAACTGTTTATGCACGCCTGCGATCTCAGCCGGGATCCGACCGGCGATTTCCTGGTCAACGCCGACTGGACGCAGGCGCCGTCGGGAGCCGGATACGCGCTGGCCGACCGCCGTGTCGTCGCGCAGGCGGCTCCGGACCTTTTCGAGCGGTTCGGACCGCGACCGACCACACCTTTCGCGCAAACCCTGCGGCTGGCGCTCATCGAGGCCGCGCCGGAAGCCGCCGAGGATCCCGTAGTGGTGGTGCTCAGCCCGGGCATCTACTCCGAAACGGCGTTCGACCAGGCCTATTTGGCATCGGTGTTGGGTTTCCCGCTGGTGGAAAGCGCCGATCTGGTCGTGCGCGACGGCAAGTTGTGGATGCGGTCGCTGGGCACCCTCGAACGCGTCGACGTGGTGCTGCGCCGCGTCGACGCCGACTACGCCGATCCGCTGGATTTGCGCAGCGATTCGCGGCTGGGTGTGGCGGGGCTGGTCGAGGCGCAGCGGCGCGGAACGGTGACCGTAGTCAACACGCTGGGCAGCGGCATCCTGGAAA
>JAFAQO010000722.1 GCA_019246375.1 Mycobacterium sp.
GGTGGGCAAGCTGATCATCCCCGAGGGCCGGCAGCTCGACGACACCACTGACATGAAAACCAACAAAACGACTCCCGGGATCTTGACCATGATTTCGCGCGCTACCTGCGTGAACCTTGACGGGAATCGGCGCTGTGTCCCGGTGGACCAGTTGCGCAGAGCGGCCGGCGTCAGCACGCGCGCGGCGCTGGCGGTGCCGAGTTGGGCAGCTGAGCCGGTGACGGCGATGGGGAATGACCATCGCCGGATCGAGGGCCTGATCGCGCCGGGAACGTTCAACGTGAACCCGTCGGAGTCGGGCGAGCGGATTCTGGCGACGCTGATCAGCGTCAGCACCGACTTGTACGTGCGGTCTGGGCTGCTGGGCACCGCCACATCGCTGCGCCTGTCGCCATACGAGGTGCTGGTGGTTGCGTCGCTGGTGCAACGCGAATCCAAACCGCAAGATTTTCCGAAGGTGGCCCGGGTCATCTACAACCGCCTGAATGAGAACCGCACGCTGGAATTCGATTCGACGGTGAACTATCCGCTGGATCGCCGGGAGGTGGCCACCAGCGACGCCGACCGAGCCAAGGCCACGCCGTGGAACACCTATGTTTCCGAAGGGGTTCCGGCCACGCCGATCTGTTCACCCGGCGTGGACGCCCTGCACGCGGCCGAGCATCCCGCCCCGGGCGACTGGCTGTACTTCGTCACCATTGACTCGCAGGGCACGACGCTGTTCACTCGCGACTACCAGCAGCATCTGGCCAACATCGAGCTGGCCAAGCACAACGGTGTCCTCGACAGCGCGCGATGAGCCGCGCGAAGAGCGACGGCGAAGAGCGCAATCAATCAGCGCGCGCTAGACGAGCAGGGGTGCTCGGCTCACCGATCGCGCACTCACGATCCCCGCAGCTTCATCTGGCCGCCTACCGCGCGTTGGGCCTGCATGACTGGACCTATGACCGCATCGAATGTGGCGCTGAGGAGTTGCCGGCGGTGGTCGGCGGACTGGGCCCGCAATGGGTCGGCGTGTCGGTGACGATGCCGGGGAAGTTCGCTGCCTTGCGATTCGCGGACGAGCACACCGCCCGCGCCGAGCTGGTCGGATCGGCTAATACCCTGGTCCGCACACGGCGCGGCTGGCGGGCCGACAACACCGACATCGACGGCGTGGCCGGTGCTCTTGGGCCGGTGTATGGACATGCAGTGGTGTTGGGGTCGGGTGGGACCGCGCCTGCGGCCGTCGTCGCGCTGGCCGCCCTGGGCGTCGACGGGATCACCGTCGTCGCCCGCAATCCGCAGAAGGCCGGCCGGTTGGTAGAGCTCGGCGTTCGCGTCGGCGTCGCCACTCGGTTCTGCGACCTGGCCAGCGGCGCCCTGGCCGACGCCGCGGCAGCCGCCGGGGTGCTGGTCAGCACCATTCCGGCCGACGTGGCCGCGCGGTACGCCGAGACGCTGGCCCCGGTTCCGGTGTTGCTCGACGCCATCTACGACCCCTGGCCCACGCCACTGGCCGCTGCAGTAGCCGCCGCCGGTGGCCGGGTCGTCAGCGGCCTGCAGATGTTGCTGCACCAGGCGTTCGCGCAGGTCGAACAATTCACAGGGCTGCCCGCGCCGCGGGAAGCGATGACTTGCGCACTAAAGCCAGTGGATTAGCGTGCCGCGCATGGTCGCAGCCGCGGTATTGCTGTGGACGGGCGCGCTGAGCATCTACGACATCCGGCAGCGGCGACTGCCCAACTGGCTCACCCTGCCGGGCGCCGCGGTTGTGCTGGTCGTTGCGGTCGCCGTGGGCCGCGGCCTGCCCGCCGTGCTGGGCGCGGTGGCGCTGGCCGGAGTGTATCTGCTGGTTCATCTGACGGTGCCGGTGGCGATGGGCGCCGGCGACGTCAAGCTGGCGCTCGGCTTGGGTGCGTTGACCGGCTGCTTCGGCGTCGACGTGTGGCTGCTGGCCGCGCTCGGTGCGCCCCTGCTGACCGCGGCAGTCGGGTTGATCGCCTGGTTCGCTTGGTCGGCGGCGACGGTGCCGCACGGCCCGTCGATGTGCATGGCCAGCGCGGTGGCTTTAGGGCTGGCCGTCTTTTGAGCACCCGACATGGGAAGATGGGACTCGTGTTGCGCTGGACCACTGCTGGTGAATCCCACGGCCGTGCGCTGGTGGCCGTTGTCGAAGGCATGGTCGCCGGAGTGGCCGTCACATCCCAGGACATCGCCGATCAGCTGGCCCGCCGTCGGCTCGGCTATGGCCGTGGCGCCCGGATGAAATTCGAGGCCGACGCGGTGACCGTGCTGGCCGGGGTGCGGCATGGCAGGACGTTGGGCGGCCCGATCGCCATCGAGATCGGCAACACCGAATGGCCGAAGTGGGAAGCCGTGATGGCGGCCGACCCGGTCGACCAGGGCGTGCTCGAGGAGAAAGGGGGGGCGCGTAACGCGCCGTTGACCCGGCCGCGGCCCGGCCATGCCGACTACGCCGGCATGCTTAAGTACGGCTTCGACGACGCCCGCCCGGTGCTGGAACGCGCCAGCGCCCGAGAGACCGCTGCCCGCGTCGCGGCCGGGACCATCGCGCGGCTCTTTCTGCGCCAGGCGCTCGGTGTCGAAGTGCTCTCACACGTCGTCTCCATCGGCGCGTCGCCGCCCTACGACGGCCCGCCGCCGCAGGCCGGCGACTTGCCCGCAATCGACGACAGCCCGGTGCGCGCGTTCGACAAGGCGGCC
>JAFAQO010000049.1 GCA_019246375.1 Mycobacterium sp.
CCAAACGGCTGGTGGTGTGCCTGGATCTGGATTGGCGTCCGCAGTTCCGGGTGCAGCGCATCCCCTCCTACAAAGCGCACCGCGTCGAGGAGGAGAACCCGGACAGCCAAGTCGATGTCGAGCAGGTGCCCGACGAGCTGACTCCGCAGGCCGAGATGATCGAGGAGATCCTCGACGCGTTCGGCATCTGCGCTGGCGGCGCGCCGGGCTTCGAGGCCGATGACGTGATCGGAACGCTGGCCGCCCGGGAGCGCCGGGATCCGGTCGTCGTCGTCAGCGGGGACCGCGACCTGCTGCAGGTGGTAAGCGACGATCCCGTTCCCGTTCGCGTGCTCTACCTCGGCCGCGGCCTCACCAACGCGACGATGATGGGACCCAACGAGGTGGCCGACCGCTACGGGCTGCCGGCCGATCGGGCCGGCGCCGCCTACGCCGAGCTTGCGTTGCTGCGAGGCGATCCCTCCGACGGCCTTCCCGGTGTACCCGGCATCGGCGAGAAGACAGCGGCGACGTTGCTCGCGCAGCACGGCTCGCTGACCGCGATCCTGGCCGCGGCCGAGGACTCGAAACCCTCGGTGGCCAAAGCTATCCGCAAGAAACTGCGGGCGGCCGCCGATTACGTCGAGGCGGCCGGCCCGGTCGTGCGAGTCGCCACCGATGCCCCCGTTACGCTGTCGACGCCGACCGACGTGCTGCCGCTGGTGGCCGCCGATCCCCAGCGCACCGCGAAACTGGCGACCCGGCTCGGCGTCGGCTCATCGATAAAGCGGCTGCAAAAAGCGCTCGATTCGCTGCCCGGCTGACCGGCTTACTGGGGCCGGCCGACTTCGTAGGTGCCTTTGTTGTCCTGGAATGTCACCGTGACGTGCCGCTTGGTGCCATCGATGCTAACGTCGCAGGTGAAGGTGCCGCCTTTCTTGACCGTGGGGTTTTGACCGTCGTTGCACCTGACGTCTTTGACGTTCTTGGCGCCGTAGCCGTTCGTCTCGTCGGTCAGGATTTGCTGCACACCCGCTTGCGCTTTGTTGACGTCCAGCTTGGTGGTGACAAAGAACCCAGGTGCCCAGAAACCGAGCACCAGCAGGACCGCGACGACGATCGCAGCGAACACACCGATGATGGTGGCGATCAACGTAGTGGAACGCCGTGGGCGGCCGGGTGGCCCGTAGGGGCCGGGCTGCTGCGGATACTGCCCAGGCTGGCCGTACTGGCCTGGTTGCGGCGGGTACCCGGGCTGGCCGTACTGCCCGGGCTGTTGCGGGTACTGCCCTGGCTGACCGTACTGCCCTGGCTGACCGTACTGACCCGGTTGACCGTACTGGCCCGGCTGGCCATATTGCTGCTCGGACTGCTGATAGCCCGGCATGGGCTGGGAGAACTGCTGCGACGGCGGGTAGGTCTGGCCGGGTTGCTGATATTGCGGGTACGCGGTGGGAGTGTATGCCGGGGCCTGCCAGGTCTGCTGTTCGCCGATCGGCTGCTGCCACGCCGCCTCCTGCGTAGGTTCCTCGCCCCTAGAGTGGTGTTCCTCGCCCTGGCGCGGCGGCTGCCACGGCTGCGTCGGGTCGGGCCCCTGAGGTCCGCTCATCGTGTCTTGGTCCTTCCCTTTTAGGTCCCGGTCCCTGCTTCGCCGGATGTAACCGTAGCTCCGGCTCAGCCTACTCGGCGTCATCTTCAATGGTGCTGGTCAGCGGCCTAAACCGCGTCCAAGCTGGGATAACGGCTTCATCACAGTTCACCTGAGTTATGTGTAACTGTGGGCACGGACGCCGCTCGGTGATCGCGTCGCTCAGGTACGCCGTCTTGGGGTGCGCTTCTTCGGCTCCCTAGGTTCGCCCGCCTTGTGCAGCGGGTAGGCGGCGTGCAACAACCGATAGAACAGCTCGTCGGTGTCCATGTCGACGAACTCCTTGTAGGCGTCGGTGGCTTTGTGTACGGCTTCGATGCGGGGTTCGGTTCCCTTCTTCCACCCAGAGACGGCGGCATCGGACACGTCTAGGCGGCGGGCGATGTCGCGTTGTTCTACGTCGCCGGCCAGCTCGGCCAGGTCGAGTAGGCGCCACCATGCCGTGGGGGGCATATTCATGGCGGCAGCGTATGAGTTTCAGCCAGTTCTGTACGGTGAACCGCAATCACAACCAGCACCTTCGTCCGATAGAGACGATTTGCTCGATGAGCGCCTAGCGCACCGCAGCCGGGCCGGCGAGGACGCGGCAGTCGAGACTTAGTGGTCGCCGGCAGTGCCACATCCATGTGCTGGATCTCACGTTTACCGTTTATTCGTAGCGATTGGTGGACGTGCCAGTGGATGTATAAAGTCGCGGGCGTGCCTCAAGACGAGCGGGCACAGATCGATGCGGTACGGCGTCGTCTGGCCCAAAAGTACGCAGACCTTCCGCACGATCAAGTTGCGACGGTAGTCCAGCGCGTCTATGCGCGGTTTAACCAGAGCACCGTGCGCGAGTTCGTTCCATTGCTGGTCGAGCGCCGAGCCAAGGAAGAACTGGCTAGGTTCAACTGAGCGCCGGTACCACTTAACGGCCATTGGCGCAGCAGACCAATTCGCCAACCGCGGGCATGATTCAGGTTAGGCGTTGACCACACCGCATTCCGTCACGGTCGATCACTTCGAGGGTGCGGAGCAATTAACGCTCCATGACTTCTTGGAGAACTTCCTCCACAACCTCTACCGAGCAGGCGCTTCACTCGTGTCACCTAGCAGGACTTGAACTCGCCACCTAGCAGGAGGTGACGGAGTGCCTACTGTCACCGGCCTGCCAGTTGCGGCCATGTCCGGGCGTGCACGGCCATAACTGAACGCGGTCACCATGACCGCCAATCCATCCGTACTAACCGATGAGGATATATGCAGATGCCTACTCGTCATATAACTGACCCGCCACATGCGGGCGATAGCGGGCCATCTGCCTCCTGGTCCTACCGTCCTTGTCGTGCTCGGTTTGCGGAATGACCACAATGTCTCGTGTTCAACTCGCCCTTAACGTCGACAATCTGTTTGAGGCAATCTGGTTCTACTCCAAACTCTTTAACACCAAACCAGCGAAGGTCCAACCCGACTACGCCAGTTTCACAATCACCGAACCCCCGCTCAAACTCGTCCTCATCGAAAATCCCGGCCACGGCGGCACCATCAACCACCTCGGTGTCGAAGTCGAATCCAGCGACATGGTGCACGCCGAAGTCGCCCGCCTCACCCGCGAGGGACGGTTCACCGACCGGGAGTTCGGCACCACCTGCGGCTTCGCCACCCAAGACAAAGTCTGGATCACCGCCCCGAGCGGCGAAAAATGGGAGATCAATACCCTGTTGGCCGAGCCCAACACCTTCGGCACAACCCCGACCAACACATCGACACCAGCACTCAAAGGTGCGTTTGCACAGTAACGCCTAAACCAAGTCCGCAGTCGACATCGCCCGCACCACAGCCAACCGCCCGCGGTGCACACGCGCCGACCCTGAGCGCAGCTTGACCAGAATCACGGTGAGCTGGCGAGCCGCCGTCGGCGGCTGGGTGGACACTGCACGCGGACAAACCACACTGGAGACGATGACGGATCGCCCGGATCTTACTGCCAAGTAGTGTGAGATCCCCGCTAGCTGGGTACACGACAGGGAACCACGGGCACGCTTATTAACTGGGGAGTTAGGGGTGCGTGCCCGTGGCTTACTCCCCCGAATACCCTTGTTGGTCTTGTGTGTAACCTCGGTGCACGTCGGCATTCCAATTTCTTGAGGATTTTTTAGGATCAGGGGTGCGGCCCAGACGCGTGAACCGACGCCACAGCCACACCCGTGGAGTATTCCGGGCTAGTCAACGCGGGTGCCCAGGTCTCTTTGGCCATCGCCCGCACTGCCGCCAAACGGCCGCGAGGACGCGACGACGCCCTGTGCAGCGCATTCAGGATGGTCATCAACTTCGCCGCAGCCGCGGGCTGGCTCGACGTTGCTCGGGGGTTGTCCAGCACTCGTGCCAGAGCGATAGCCGCCGCAGCCAGGCCCGGCCGCGCATGTTCACCCAGCGCGTCGAGTTCGGCCTGGAAGCCGGCCTCAACCCCGTCAACTGTCAGATTCTGACACCTGGGGGGTTAGCTGGCGCAGTTGCCGCGTTCCGCTGGTCAGAGCCTTATCGCCAGAAGGGGGACACGAGACAAACTCGGGGTGACACCCCCCGCAAACAGGCCAACTTCGTCCGCATGACGCTTCCGCAAAGCCCGCCGATACTCATTCTCAGCGCATTTGCACTGGTCACAGCGGCAACCACGCTTGTAGGAAGCCCTCCCATGACGTTGCTTACCGCTCACATTTGCTCCGAAAGTTAGCTGGTTTTGCTGCAAAAAAGGGTGGGACGTTGAAAATCCCTTTGCGAAAGATGGCGGGGGACTGGCCATCCGCGCCGGAGCCAACCCCAAGGTAGTAGAGCGCATGCTCGGACACGCCAGCGCGGCCATGACACTCGACGTGTACGCCGACCTGTTCGAATCTGATCTCGACTCCGTAGCCGAAAGTGTGGGCAAAATGTGGGCACGGCAGTCCTGATGGCACCGATATTCGACAGCCAAAATCTTCTACCAGCGCAAATAGCGCAGCAGCCGAGTTGCCGCTGTTTACTCGGCGTCAACTGCGACGACGCCGCGCCGCACGGCGTCGATTGCACGCTTGGCGCTGGCCCTCAGCTCGGGTTCGGGTGCGTGATTGCGAACCTGATCCAACAGGTCGAGCACCTGTCGGCACCAGCGCACGAAATCCCCGGCCGACAACGGCGAACCGCTACCCGCCTCCTCCGACGCGGCCAACGCAGCAGCCAGATCGCCAGTGCTCGCCCAACGGTAGATGACGTCGACGAAGCCGTCGTCGGGCTCGCGACTCGGCGTGATCCGGTGCCGCTGTTCATCGGCACGCAGTCTCGCGGAGATCCGCCGGGTGCGGGCCAACGCTTGCCGTAGTGGCGGGGTGGGCACCTGCGCGTCAACTGATGCGCCTGGTCCCCTGGGGTCGGGGCCGCCGCGCGCCTCGTAGAGCACCGTCGAGACCACTGCGGCCAACTCGGCGGGCCCCAGACCGGTCCACGCGGCGGTACGCAGGCATTCGGCGACCAACAGGTCGCTTTCGCTGTAGATCCGGGCCAGCAGCCGGCCGTCCTTGGTGACCTGCGGATCACCGTCGACATCGCGGATGAATCCTCGCTCGGCGAGCAGCCCGACGATCCGGTCGAAGGTGCGCGCCAACGAGTTGGTGGCCCCGGCCACCTTCTTCTGCAGGTCAGCGTTGTCGCGTTCGATGCGCAGGTAGCGCTCGGCGACACGAACTTGTGCGTCGCGACCCGGCGCGTGGTGTGCGGGATGACGACCCAACTGGTCGCGCAGCGATGCCAGCTCGGGATCCGGAAATGCACCGTCGCGACCATCGCCGCGGCCGCCGCGTTTGCTCCGACCAGCCGGGACCGCAAGGCCTGCAGCCGCTGAACGCAGCGCGGATGCCAAGTCACGGCGAACCCGCGGCTGCCGGTGTTCGACCCGCTTGGGCAACGTCATCGAGCCGACCGGCGCCGACGCGCCGGAATAGTCGGCCGACGAAATCCGCCCTGCCCAGCGATGTTCGGTCAACACCAGGGGACGAGGGTCAGGGCTGTCGCGATCGGATTCCAGCACGACCGCCAGTCCCCCGCGCCTGCCGTGCGTGATCGTGATGATGTCGCCGCGCCGCAATGACGCCAGGGCGTCGTTGGCCGCCTGCCGCCGCTGCAGCCGCGATGCTCGCGCCTGGGCGCGCTCGCGTTGGGAGATGCGTTCCCG
>JAFAQO010000268.1 GCA_019246375.1 Mycobacterium sp.
GTATGCTCGGCAAGTGCCGATCGTGAGCAAGACCGTTGAGATCGCTGCCGACGCGGCCTCGATCATGGCCATCGTCGCTGACTTCCAGTCGTACCCGCAGTGGAACCAGGAGATCAAAGGCCTTTGGGTGCTGGCCCGATACGACGACGGCCGGCCCAGTCAGCTGCGACTCGACGCCGCGTATGAGGGCATCGAGGGCACCTTCATCCAGGCGGTGTACTACCCGGGCCCGAACCAGATCCAGACGGTCATGCAGCAGGGCAATTTCTTCACCAAACAGGAGCAGCTGTTCAGCGTGGTGGAGCTCGGCGCCACCTCACTGCTGACCGTCGACATGGACGTCGAGACCGAAATGTCGGTGCCGGGGCCAATGGTCAAGAAACTGGCCAACAACGTCTTGGACTACCTCGCCGACAACCTCAAACGGCGGGCGGAGCAGCTAGCGGCCAGCAGCGGCCAGTAGTTAGCTCAGGCCCAGACGCCGCTTCGGGCCAGCTTCTCGGTGAGCCGGCGCGCGCCATCGGTGAATTGCCAGATGGTGTGCTCGACCACGGCAGTAGTGTCATGGCGGCGCAGCGCGGCGATCAAGTTCCGGTGGTTATCGACCGCGGCCGCGCCCCATTCCGGGTCGGCGGCGTACACCAGCACCGGCATGTAGCGGGCAGCGTGCAGCAGAAACCAGGCCAGTTTGATCCGGCCGCTGGCCTGGTTGAAGACGCGGTGAAACGAAAACTCCAAGACCGCGATCGCCTCCACATCGCCGGACCCGACAGCCGCCGCCAGCGAATCGTTGATGTGATCGAGTTCGTCGATCTCTTCGTCGGTGATGTGGTCGGTGGCTGTGGCGGCGAGTTCCTTGGCGATCGTTGCCTGCAGCCAGAAAATGTCCTCGATGTCCTGCCGGGTCAGCGGCACCACGACGTGACCGCGATTCGGCTCGAGCTGCACCATCCCCTCGCCGCGTAGCTTGAGCAGCGCCTCGCGCACCGGCGTGATGCTCACCCCCAGCTGGGCCGCAGTCTCGTCGAGCCGGATGAACGTTCCCGGGCGCAGCGTGCCGGACATAATTGCCGCCCGCAGATGAGTCGCGACCTCGTCGGACAACTGCCCACGGCGCAGCAGGCGCCGGCTACGGGCCTGCGCAAATGTAGGTGCGTTCACGAGAACTTCCGGGGGCTTGTCTTCGCGCCGGTGAGGCCATAGTGTGATCCAGACAACACTATGTTTGATCAAATATCAACTCCTCGCAAGCGCGCTGATGGAAGACGAAGGGATTTCGATAGTTGACCGCGCAACTGTCAACCGCCACCGCACAGCCATACCTGGCTCGGCGGCAGAACTGGGTCAACCAACTGGAACGACACGCGCTGATGCAGCCGCAGGCGCCGGCGTTGCGATTTTTGGGAAGCACGCTGACGTGGGCCGAGCTGAGCCGACGTGTCACGGCGGTGGCCGATGCTTTGAGCCGCCGCGGCGTCGGCTTCGGGGACCGGGTGATGATCCTGATGCTAAACCGCACCGAGTTCATGGAGTCGGTGCTGGCGACAAACATGCTCGGTGCGATCGCGGTGCCCGTGAACTTCCGGCTCACGCCTACCGAAATCGCGTTCCTGGTCGAAAACTGCGAGGCACGCGTCATCATCACCGAACCGGTGCTGGCCGCGGTGGCGACCGGCGTGCGCAAAATCGAGCCGCTGGTGAGCATGATCGTCGTCGCCGGTGCACCGACCGAAGACGGTCTGCTTGGGTACGAGGACCTGATCAACGAACCCGGTGATCCGCACGAACCGGTGGACATCCCGAACGAATCGCCGGCGCTGATCGTGTACACGTCAGGGACCACAGGCCGTGCGAAGGGCGCCGTGTTGACCCACACCAACCTGACCGGACAGACGATGACGGGGCTCTACACGTACGGGGCCGACATCAACAACGACGTCGGTTTCGTCGGTGTCCCGTTCTTCCACATCGCCGGAATCGGCAACATGTTGACCGGGATGCTGCTCGGCGTCCCCACCGTGATCCATCCGCTCGGGGCGTTAGACCCCGGGCGGTTACTCGACGTGCTGGAAGCCGAGAAGGTCACCGGTGTCTTCCTGGTGCCCGCACAGTGGCAGGCGGTCTGTGCCGCCCAGCGGGCAAATCCGCGCAATCTGCGGCTGCGGGCGATTTCGTGGGGTGCGGCGCCGGCGTCGGACACGCTGCTGCGGGAGATGTCAGACACTTTTCCCGGCGCCCAGATATTGGCCGCGTTCGGGCAGACCGAGATGTCGCCGGTGACCTGCATGCTGCTCGGCGAAGACGCAATCAGGAAACGCGGATCGGTGGGCAAGGTGATTCCCACCGTCGCGGCACGCGTCGTCGATGACGACATGAACGACGTACCCGTCGGCGAGGTGGGTGAAATCGTCTACCGCGCACCGACTTTGATGAGCGGCTATTGGAACAACCCGGAAGCCACCGCAGAGGCGTTCGCTGGCGGCTGGTTCCATTCTGGCGACCTGGTCCGGATGGACGAGGACGGCTACGTGTGGGTGGTGGACCGCAAGAAAGACATGATCATCTCCGGCGGCGAGAACATTTACTGCGCCGAGGTGGAAAACGTGCTCGCCAGCCATCCAGGGGTCGTCGAGGTCGCCGTCATCGGCCGGGCTGACGAGAAATGGGGTGAGGTGCCGATCGCGGTCGCCGCCGTCGCGCAACGCGACCTGCGGCTCGAAGACCTCGAGGAGTTCCTCACCGAGCGGCTTGCGCGCTACAAGCATCCCAAGGGTCTCGAGATCGTCGATGCCCTGCCGCGCAACCCGGCGGGCAAAGTTCTCAAGACCGAACTCCGCACGCGGTATGCGACCGCA
>JAFAQO010000381.1 GCA_019246375.1 Mycobacterium sp.
AGCCTAGGCGCGGCGACGATGCGGGCCGGTTCCGGCCCGAGGAGAAGCGCGCCCTCAGACACGCCGCGGCGACGATGCGGGCCGCGTGAGGAACCACCGCCCTGCCAGGACGACGAGACGGCAAATCGCGAGATAAGGCTTGGCCAACCTAGGCCACAAGTGTTGACGCTGGTGACCGGAGTGATTAACTTCACCTGAATGTCCACCGAGGCGCTGCGACAAGCCGTCACCGGCCTGTCGGGGAAGCGTTATGGCGAAGTGCTCCTGGTCACACCCGGCGAGGCGGGTCCGCAGGCCAGTGTCTACAACAGCTTCCCGCTGAACGACTGTCCGGCCGAGTTGTGGTCCGCGCTCGACCCGCAGGCCATCGCGGCCGAGCACGGCGCCGCCACGGCGCTGCTCAACGGACCCCGCTACTGGCTGATGAACTCCATCGGGAAGGCGCCGCAGGGCCCGCAAATCAAAAAAACCTTCGGCGGCATCGAGATGCTGTTGCAGGCCACGGTCCTGCTGACGGCGATGAATCCGGCGCCCTACACCGCGAACCAGGTCAACCGCCACACTGTCTTCACCTTCGACGCCGGAGAAGAGATCTACGAGCTGCGGGACCCCGCGTTGCGCCGCTGGGTGATGCAGACCTGGAGCCAGATCGTGGATCCCAACCTGTCCCGGGCGGATCTGCCTCACCTCGGCGAGCGGCTCAATCTGCCGGACGGATGGACCTACCAGTCACGCGTGCTGACGAGCCCCCTGCGCGTTGACACCACCACGCATGCCGCGCAGGTGCTTCAGGACGACCTGACCAACAGTTACTCGCTGCTCACCGACTGACGCACGGGAGCGTCGCCGAGACTGAAACCACTGCGCCGGTCCTCGCGGCGTGTCGTGTGCGTGGTTTAGGTGTCGGGGCGAACCAAGCCCTACAGGTACTGGCCGAGGTTGGACTCGGTGTCGATGGCCCGCGACGCGCTGGAGCTCTTGCCGGTGACCAGGGTGCGGATGTAGACGATCCGCTCGCCCTTCTTGCCCGAGATCCGGGCCCAGTCGTCCGGGTTGGTCGTGTTCGGCAGGTCCTCGTTCTCGGCGAACTCGTCGACGATCGAGTCGAGCAGAGGCTGAATGCGCAGACCGGGTTGACCGGTTTCCAGAACCGACTTGATCGCATTCTTCTTGGCCCGGTCGACGACGTTCTGGATCATCGCCCCCGAGTTGAAGTCCTTGAAGTACATGACTTCTTTGTCGCCATTGGCGTAGGTGACCTCCAGGAACCGATTGTCGTCGATCTCGGCGTACATCCGGTCGACGACCTTCTCGATCATCGCCTTGATGCAGGCCGAGCGGTCGCCGCCGAACTCGGCGAGATCGTCGGCGTGCACCGGCAGCTCCTCGGTGAGGTACTTCGAGTAGATATCTTGAGCCGCTTCGGCATCGGGCCGCTCGATCTTGATCTTCACGTCGAGACGCCCCGGCCGCAGGATCGCCGGATCGATCATGTCCTCCCGGTTGGAGGCGCCGATCACGATGACGTTCTCCAGACCTTCCACGCCGTCGATCTCGCTGAGTAGCTGCGGCACGACGGTCGTTTCGACGTCTGAGGAGACCCCGGTGCCCCGGGTGCGGAAGATCGAGTCCATCTCGTCGAAGAACACGATCACCGGTGTTCCCTCCGAGGCCTTCTCGCGCGCGCGCTGGAATATCAACCGGATGTGCCGCTCGGTCTCGCCGACGAACTTGTTCAGCAGCTCGGGACCCTTGATGTTTAAGAAGTATGACTTCGCCTCGCGGGCGTCGTCGCCGCGCACCTCGGCCATCTTCTTGGCCAGCGAGTTGGCGACGGCCTTGGCAATCAACGTTTTACCGCAACCGGGCGGTCCGTAGAGCAGCACACCTTTGGGCGGCCGCAACGCGTACTCCCGGTACAGCTCCTTGTGCAGGAACGGCAGCTCCACGGCATCGCGGATCTGCTCGATCTGCCGAGTCAGACCTCCGATGTCCTCGTAGCTGACGTCCGGCACCTCTTCCAGCACCAAGTCTTCAACCTCGGCTTTGGGGATGCGCTCGAAGGCATAGCCGGCCTTGGTGTCGACCAGCAGCGAGTCGCCGGGGCGCAGCTTGCGGGGCCGGGTGTCGTCGTTGAGAGCGTCCGGGAAGCCCTCCGGCAGATCCGCGGCGACCAGCGGTTCGGCAAGCCAGACGATGCGCTCCTCATCGGCGTGGCCGACGACCAGCGCCCGGTGACCGTCGTTCAGGATCTCGCGCAAGGTGGATATCTCACCGACCGATTCAAAGGTGCCGGCCTCAACGACTGTCAAGGCTTCGTTGAGCCGAACCGTCTGCCCCTTCTTCAAGGACGAGACGTCAATATTCGGGGAGCACGTCAGGCGCATCTTGCGGCCTGACGTAAACACGTCGACGGTGTCGTCGTCCTGAACTGACAACAGCACCCCATAACCGCTCGGTGGCTGACCCAGCCGGTCGACTTCCTCGCGAAGCGCAAGCAGCTGCTGCCGGGCTTCCTTCAGCGTTTCCATCAACTTGGAATTGCGGGCGGCGAGTGAGTCGATACGAGCCTCGAGCTGGTGCACATCGCGCGCGCCGCGGATCGCACTCTGCGGCCCGAGGGCGTTCTCGAGTTGCTCGCGAAGCACCGCGGCCTCGCGACGCAGCTCTTCCAACTCGGCGGCGTCGTCGCTCGACAGGTCTCGTTCGCGGGGGCTTACGAACGATTCCCGTTCTGACTCACCCATCGTTGGCTCCTTTCCCACGCCGGAAGTTGGCGCGGCGGATACATCAACGCTACCGGCGATTGGCGATTCGCGCGCGTACTCGAAATACGACACTCTGGTCTCAGCGTTAACATGCCTTTGAGTCGGCCTGATCGAAAGGACACCAGTGACCCTGAAACTCCTAGCCACGGGCGTGGCAGCCGTCGCGACCATCGGCGCGACAGCCGCCGGTGTGACTTCCCTTGCAGCCGTTAACGCCTCCGCACAGCGGGTACAGCCCGTGGTCTTAGGAGCCCCGCTGCCGCTGGATCCTGCAAACAGCGTGCCGAGCTCCGACGAGCTGATCGGCGTCCTCAACGGCTTGCAGGATCCTAGTGTTCCGTTCGCGAGCAAGAGCAACCTGATTCAAGGCGGCGTCGGCGATGCCGAAGGCCGGATCGCCGATCACAAGCTGCAGAAAGCCGCTCAGAAGGGCCAGCTGCCGCTCTCGTTCAACGTCGCCAACGTTCACCCGGCCGGCCCGGGCGCCGCCTCGGCCGATGTGACCGCCTCGGGTCCGCAGCTTGCGCCGACCACCCAGAACATCACGTTCGTCAACCAGGGCGGCTGGAAGCTGTCGCGTTCCTCGGCGATGTCGCTGCTGCAGTCCGTGCAAAGCTGACAGCTCGGGATGCGCCGGCAACTTTTGGCTGTCCTGAGCGCCGCCACCGTTGTGGCGGCGCTAGGACTGTCCGCGTGCTCGCATAGCTCGCATAGCCAGTCCACGTCGAAGCCGCCGGTTGCACCGTCGACGACATCGGCGTCGACCACTCCGGCCGCGGCTGCCCAGACGCCCCCGGTGCCCCCGCCGGAAGCCCTTACCGATGTGCTGTACCGGCTTGCCGACCCGTCAGTGCCCGGCGCCCAGAAGCTCGACCTCGTCGAAGGCGCAACTCCCGATGACGTGCCCGCGCTGGACCGATTCGCTACCGCGTTGCTTGACGGCGGCTACACACCGGTGAACTTCGCCGCCAGCGATATCGCCTGGTCGGACCGCAATCCCGCCGACGTTAGGTCCACCATCAACATCACGACACCCAATCCCGGCGTGGGCGGGTTCTCGTTTCCGATGGAATTCAAGCCCTACCAAGGCGGCTGGCAGTTATCCCACCAGACCGCTGCGATGCTGCTGGCCTTCGGCAATACGCACCCAAGCACTTCCCCGGCACCGACTCCTTAACCTGCTGGCATGTGGATCGGCTGGCTGGAGTTCGATCTGTTGCTGGGTGACGTGCGATCACTCAAGCAAAAGCGTTCGGTCATTCGCCCGGTGGTAGCCGAACTACAACGTAAATTCAGCGTGTCGGCCGCCGAGACGGGTTCCTGTGACTTGTACCGCCGAGCGGGCATCGGAGTGGCCACGGTGTCCGGCGACCGGCGCCACACCATCGATGTGCTCGACTCCGCCGAACGGCTGGTAGCCGCGCATCCGGAGTTCGAATTGCTGTCCGTGCGCCGTGGCCTGCACCGCAGCGACGACTAGCGCGCCTGCGGCGCCGCTGAACGTTTGCGGCGCAATGGCGTCGGTGTGACCGCGCCGGGAGCCAACCGCCGCGCCGAAACCAGGAAAGCGGTGTGGCCGCGCATGCTGTGCAGCGGGCGAACGGCGAGGCCAACGACATTCCAGCCCCGCTGCAGCGTTTCCCATGCCCGCGGCTCAGTCCAGCACTGCTGTTCCCGCAACGCTTCCACCGTTTTCGACAGCTGAGTGACGGTGGCCAGATAAATCATCAGC
>JAFAQO010000434.1 GCA_019246375.1 Mycobacterium sp.
GGTTGGTGAGGCGATGACCAAGGTGGGCCACGACGGTGTGGTCAGTGTCGAGGAATCGTCGACGCTCTCCACCGAGCTGGAGTTCACCGAAGGCGTCGGCTTCGACAAAGGCTTCATATCGGCATACTTCGTCACCGACTTCGACTCCCAGGAGGCCGTGCTCGAAGACGCCCTGGTCCTGTTGCACCGCGACAAGATCAGCTCGTTGCCCGACCTGCTACCGCTGCTGGAGAAGGTCGCCGAAGCTGGTAAGCCGTTGTTGGTCATCGCCGAGGATGTCGAAGGCGAGGCGTTGTCGACGTTGGTGGTCAACGCCATCCGCAAGACGCTGAAGGCGGTTGCGGTCAAGGCGCCGTTCTTCGGTGACCGGCGCAAAGCGTTCCTCGAGGACTTGGCGGTGGTGACCGGTGGACAGGTCGTCAACCCCGATGTCGGCCTGGCTCTGCGCGAGGTGGGTCTTGAGGTGCTGGGCTCGGCGCGACGGGTCGTGGTCAGCAAGGATGACACCGTGATCGTGGAAGGTGGTGGCACCGCCGAGGCGATCGCCGACCGCGCCAAGCAGTTGCGTTCGGAGATCGAGACGACCGATTCCGACTGGGATCGCGAGAAGCTCGAAGAGCGGCTGGCCAAGCTGGCCGGCGGGGTTGCCGTCATCAAGGTCGGCGCGGCCACCGAGACCGCCCTGAAGGAGCGGAAGGAAAGCGTCGAAGATGCGGTCGCCGCGGCCAAGGCCGCCGTCGAGGAGGGCATCGTCGCGGGTGGCGGCGCCTCGCTGATCCAGGCCCGCAAGGCGCTGACCGACCTGCGCGCCTCGCTCACCGGCGACGAGGCCCTCGGCGTGGACGTCTTCTCCGGGGCGCTCAGCGCTCCGCTGTACTGGATCGCGGCCAACGCCGGGCTGGACGGTGCGGTGGTCGTCAACAAGGTCAGCGAGTTGCCGGCCGGCCAGGGGCTGAATGCGGACACGTTGAGCTACAGCGACTTGGCTTCTGACGGCGTCGTCGACCCGGTCAAGGTCACCAGGTCAGCGGTGCTCAACGCCGCCTCGGTGGCGCGGATGGTGCTCACCACCGAGACGGCCGTCGTGGAGAAGCCGGAGAACGAGGACGAGCACGCCGGTCATCATCACGGTCACGCTCACTAGAGCTCGGCTACGCGAAGCGCCCCCGGTGTAGCCCGGGGGCGCTTTCGTGTACGGCAAGGTGAACACCCTGCGTTCGCGGTCAGTCAAACACGACGACAGCTCGCCCGACAATGTCGCCGCGCCCCAGTGCGTCGAGGGTCTCGTTGATGTCGTCGAGTCGCACAGGAACGACATGGTGCCTGATAAGGTCTTGGCTGGCCAGTGTGAGGACCTCTTTCAGGTCGTTGTAGTTGCCCCAGAAAGAGCCGAAATAGGACTTTTCACCACTCACAAACGGGAACACCGGGAGCTCGACGCGCTGGCCCATCAAACCCACCTGGGAGAGCGCGCCCTCAGCCGCGAGGATGGATGCTGCCAACCCCAATGACTCGGCAGAGCCCGCGCAGTCAAGCACCGCATCAACCGCCCGCCGGCCTGTCAGTTCTTCAAGTTCGTTCTGCACGTCCTCGACCGTCTTGTTGCGGACATTGACGGTGTGGTGTGCTCCGTTCTCCCGTGCCATTGCCAACTTCTCGTCACTGCGGGCGAACCCCACTACCGTGGCGCCGGCGCCGAGCAGTCGGGCGTACTGCACGGCGTAACCGCCGAGACCGCCGATGCCGTTGATCACCACTGTGCGGCCGGCGCCGAGCTTTCCCGCCTCGCGGAGCTTTTTCATTCCGCGATAAGGGGTAATCCCCGCGTCCGTCAGCGGGGCCAGGTACTCAGGCCGTTGATTCGGTTGATCGGCGACGGAGATAACGTGGTTGTAGGGCGCCAACATGTATTCCGCGAAGCCGCCGTTCGGTCCGAATCCCACGAGTTGTCCACCGCTGCAGAGTTGTTCGTTGCCTTCGTGGCATTGTCGGCAGGTACCATCGCCCCAATTGGGGTCAACCACTATCCGATCGCCTTCTGAGATGCCGGAAGATGTCGGCACCTCCGCGCCGACCGCGGCGATGGTGCCAGCAACCTCGTGTCCTGGTATGAATGGCAACCCGACGGGCAGTCCCTGCCGGAAGTAGCCGTCCACGAGCTGAAAGTCACTGCGGCACATCCCGGTCGCGGCAACCTTGATCAAGACTTGGTTCGGTCCTGCGTCCGGTACGGGTACTTCATCGATCTGCAGTGGCTGGTTGTAGCCGTGCATACGTGCCGCTCGCATCTGCATGGATGTCTCCTCGGCTATCGCAATGACAGTTCTGCTGCCGCCACCCGGGGGAAAGGGTCGTTCGCCCTGCGCGTGGCCCCTCTAGCAAGTATTGCGTTGGGGAACGGCTGAAGCCATCGCATGCCAGGCGATATTTGGGCCGCGCTGTTGGAAGTCGGAAGGGGTACGCGGAATAGTGCTGCGTACCCCTTCCTCATCAGTAACGCTTGGTCACGTAGTCGAGGTGTAAGTTGTCGACCGCGAATACTCGCCATTCGTCGGCTAACCCCTTGAGCACATGGAATCCACGGTCGGCGAACCGGGTACGTCGTGGTGAAAAGGACGGAAAGCGCTCCTCCTTCCGAGCTACCATACGGCGGCTCGCTGCGAGCCGACATCGTCCATCACGGCGCGGAGATCGTCCATCCGTTCCTCGAGTGTCGCCACAGCGACCCGATCGGATAGGCCGGTGCCACGCTTGTCGAACATGATCAGACGACAGAACGATGCGAGACGCTCGAAGTATCTGCGCTCGGCCGGATCCTCCCATTGCAGTTCGAGGTTCGAGGCGAACGCTGGAACGTGAATGAGATCGAAGGGTCCGTCGCCGACGACCTGATACGCGATGTTCACGTCGCCCGACTTCACGTAACGAGTTTCGGGGACTTCGAACACGTAAGCAGTTTTAGGTCGCTGTCATGGAGACGACGGGCGCATCTGACGTCCGTCGCGACGCAAACGGGTGGACCCTGTGTGGGCTTTAGCTCGCATTGTCGGTCGGCGCGAATGGCTGTATTCCGACACCACCGAGACGGCGTCGTGGACAAACCCGCCGACAAAGAAGACCACGAGCACCACCACGGCCACGCCCACTAAGTAAAGACCCGCCCCGGTTCGCCGGGGCGGGTCTTTTAGTTACGGCCGGTCAGGCGGTGCGACGAACGCCGCGGGTACCGCTCATGTTGCGCTTGAGCAGTAGCTCGCGTTCGGTTTCCGACAGACCGCCCCAAATGCCATACGGTTCGCCGACTTCCAACGCATGGGACCGGCACTGCTCGATCACCGGGCAGCGACGGCACATCTCCTTGGCGCGCCGCTCGCGTTGCAGCCGGGCTCGGCCGCGTTCGCCGTCAGGATGGAAGAACACTGACGAATCGACACCCCGGCAAAGGCCCCGCAGTTGCCATTCCCAGATATCGGCATTGGGCCCGGGCAGCTGCTCTGGCTGTGGCATTTCAAATCCTC
>JAFAQO010000455.1 GCA_019246375.1 Mycobacterium sp.
GCCGTCCTGGTCGAGGCTGTCGCGATCCCCCCGCGGCCGTTGCAGGTAGAACCCGCCGCCGCGGTCGTCGATCTCCACGTCGGTGGAAAGCTCAGCCGCCACTGCCTCATACTCGCCGAGGTGTTCTTGCCAGGCAGCCCGTTGTTCTTCCAGAGTCTGGCGACCGGCCACCGTCAGCTCATTCTGCTCGCCCAGCACTCTGACTTCGTCGTCGATCAGGACCTCCCAGTCAGAGACCCGATCGAGCAGATCGCCGCTATCGCTGGGCAGCCACAGCGCCCGGGTGTGCCGCGCCAGCAACGTGTGTTGGTGGTCATGGCCCAGCACCGAGGTGAGCACTGGGATCAGCCGGTCCAGATCTATGACGGCAGCGGCCGTGTCTCCGGCCTCACCCACACAGATCGCCGCCGCGAGTTGGATGGCAAGGCTCTCCGGGTGATCATCGCCGAGCGCTTGTCGTGCGCCCAGCGCTGCGGCTGTCAATTCCTCGCGCGCGCCAATCCGGTCGCCGAGCTGTCGTCGCAGCTCGCCGATCTGGTGGCGCGCGCTCAAGGTCGAGTGATGCCCGGCTCCAAATACCCGTTGCTCGTCGCCGTAGAGCTGCACCCACACCGCCAAAGCTTCCGCCGGGGTGACACCGAGTGCCGGGCCGCAGCACGCCAGGGTGTGGCGGGCTACCAGAGTGCTCGGATGATCGGCGCCAAGCACCTTCGTCGCAATGGGAACCATCGGCCTGACCGCGTCGACGGCACCGGAAACATCGCCGGCCCTAAGCCGCCAGCTGGCAACGAGCGCCGCAACCGCCAGCGTGTCGGGGTGGTATGGACCCAAAGTTCCGGTATGGGCGGTCTGCAACTCAGTGCCAAGACGCAAAGCATTTTCCAACTCGCCGGCAGCTGCACTGGCCATCGCCGCCTCGTACAGTTCGCTCAGCGCTGCCGCACCACCCGGCGAATCTTCGTCACTCGGCACGAGACCTCGCCTATCAGAACCACTTTCAGTCATAAGCTCACATACCGGTCCTTGGGGAACATCGCTTCTGCAGCTTACCGTGCACGATATGAAGCTACCTGCGGAAGTCCGGCAGCTCGCGTGACAATGATCACGCGCGTGGGCTTGGCGAGTCCAGGAACCGCTGAACGACTTCGGTGAGGATTGTGCCGCCCTTGGTGTTGAGGTGAATGCCGTCGATGTGGAACTCCCAGCCATTCATCCGGGCGATTTCGTCGAAGCTGCGTCGCAGTATCAGCTGCCGGAACAGATAATCGCGATAGAGCGACGGGAACGAAAGCCGGGTGAAGGGCTTGGCGCTCTTGACGCGATCGAGTTCTTGTTGGAAGAACTCATAAAAGGGGATGTAGTCGAGGCGCTTACTTGCTGCGGTATCACGGATCACGCGGTTGTAGGCGGCGAATAGCTCGTTGAGTCGCGACTGGACAGCATTCGTCGACTGCAGATCCTCGCCCACGGGAGCAAGAGAGCTCAGCGCAACCCTGGCGTTCGTCTCATGCTGCAGTCTGCACGTGATCAGTTCGAGGTTGTCGGCGAACCACCCGGGCGACGGCACGTCGGGCAGTCGCTTCCAAACGCGGGCGAGCCGCCGGAAATTCGGAAAGACGCTTGCCAAAATGTCGTTGGTGCCGATAAGGATGACAACGCGGTCCGGCCTTACGCTGATCGCTCGGTGGAGCCGTCCGATCACATTGAACGAGAGGTCACCGCCCACGCCCATGTTGACGAATCGGAATCGCCGGTTCTTGGGCCGTTTCTGCAACTCGGCGATCCACTTGTAGGTTCCTTTCGACGCGGTGGTGCTCGATCCGAGGCAGGCCACCGTTTCAACCGGGTGGGCATGTCGCATGGGACTGCTTGACTCAACCATTCGTGTCCGGTTCAGCAGGTCAGTGGCGCCCGAGGATCCGACAGAGCATCTGACGCAGTTCCTTCTCCGGCGATTCGGGCAGGGTCTCGGCTCGCCAGGCAACGAAATCGTCGGGGCGCACGAGTAGCGCAGAATCGGTCGACAGGCCCGTCAACGCTGCCCATCGGCTGTCGATGTCTCGTACGTCAGCGTCGGAGCCAATGCCGTGGACATCAATCGAGACGTTGAGGTGTTTCGACGTTGCCTCAGCGGCGGTCCGCCATGGCTTGCCCGCTGAACCGGTGAATAAAGTGAATCCTGATCCGAGCAGATCGATCGTCGACATGCGGACACCCTCCACAAGCACCCACGCATGCGGGACTCTAGTTCCAGGCTCGCCCCGCAGTTTCTCGTTCTCGACCAGCTCTACCGCATCACGGTCCGGTGCCGACGGCCGATCACTGACTACCGCCGATGAGCGGTACTTGTAGCCGGCGATCATGAAAAACAGCGGCAGATCTTCTTCGGCGGGCAGCTTTGGGCGGTTTTCCTCTATGGGAAGAAACGACATGGCCGGGCCGGTCAGTGACTGCCGCGCCGCGAATCGCCCGACGGGGTGGCGCTCGGCATGGTAGGTGTCAAGTAGCTCCGGGCCCGCTGTTCCCTGCAGCACCGCTGAGAGCTTCCAAGTCAGGTTATGTGCGCTTTCGATGGCACTGTTCGCTCCGCCGCCTTTGAATGGCGGCATGGTATGGGCCGAATCGCCCACCAGAAATATCCGGTCGCAACGGAATTGATCCGCGACTTGTTCGTAGGGCTGCCAGGCGGCGACGTCAACGATTTCCACATCGATGGGCACGCCGATGGCTTTGAGCAGCATCTTGTGGCACCGCTGCGAAGTGAACTGATCGATGGTCTCACCTCGACTGGGAAAGTAGGTAGTGGCGAAGACGCCAAGTTCGCCCTGCGCCACCACAAATACTCCGTTCACCTCTGAGTTGATGACCTGGACACCGTCGCCGTCTCCCAAGTCCGGGACGAACTGACGCCACGGCGCACGAAAATAGATGAAAACAAAGAAGATCGGCAGCTGGCCGAACCCAGATGCGCTGATGCCCAGGTGTCGCCGAATGGGGCTGTGTGTCCCGTCAGCAGCGATCAGGTAGTCGGCCTGTACGACTGATCTCACGCCGCTGTCGATGTCCTCGATCGTCGCGGTGACACCCGTGTCGTCCTGGCTGAACAACACCAATTCCGTGCCGTATCGCACTTCGCTGCCCCGGCGGCGCGTTTCCTCCAGCAGAATCGGTTCCAATCTGCTTTGTGGACAGTACCTCCCGTATGGCTCGGGACTAAGCCCCGCAGCGCTCGGCAGAAATGCGGCGGCATCGAGCACCCCGGTCTCTTCACGGCTGCTGAGCGTCGCTTTGCACACCATGGTCGAGATTTGTTCGGCGACCGCGTCGATCTGACTCCCGACACCCAGACGCCGCAGTATCTCCAGGCTCCGGAAGGTGAGATTGCGGGCCTTGGGATATATGAAAGTCGCACGGCGCTTTTCGACCAACAGTGAGTCGACGCCTTGACGCGCGAGCAAAGCCGACATCGAGAGACCGCCTACCCCGGCCCCCGCTATCAAAACTGAGCAATGGCGTTCGAACATGATTCATCTCACTGCAACCAGCAGGCCAACGATCAGATAGTTACTATCAAATGGTAGATACTACCAGTTTGGTATACGTCCGCCAAGGGTTCTCCGAAACGGGCTAGCGGTCATCCACCCGCTCCGAGAGCTCCAGCCAGCGGTTCTCCAGCGCGGCGACGTCGTTTTCAAGCGTGCGAAGCTGCTTCGTCAGCCGCGTGAGTCCGACGTGGTCGGATTGGTCGTGCTCGGCGAGTTCGAGGTGCTTGGCCGTGATCTGGTCGGCCAGGCGTGCCAGGCGGCGCTCGACTGTAGCCAGCTCCTTCTGCGCGGCGCGGAGTTCGGCGCCCGACCGGGCCTCCGGCTTTCCGGTGGCCGCCGGCGGTCGAGCCGCCCGCCCGGCCGTCACCTCGGCGGCCAGCCGCAGGTATTCGTCAATGCCGCCCGGCAGATGCCGCAACCGGCCATTGAGGATCGCGTACTGCTGATCAGTGACGCGTTCGAGTAGGTAGCGGTCGTGGGAGACGACAATCAGTGTGCCCGGCCAGGAATCGAGCAGATCCTCAGTGGCGGTCAGCGTCTCGGTGTCCACGTCGTTGGTTGGCTCGTCGAGCAGCAGCACATTGGGTTCGGCCAGCAACGTGAGCATGAGCTGCAGCCGTCGGCGTTGACCTCCGGAAAGTTCACCCACGCGCGCGGAAAGCTGATCGCGGGCGAACCCTAACCGCTCCAGCAGCTGGGCCGGGGTGACTTCGCGACCGTCGACCTGGTAGCCGGTGCGCAGCCTGCCCAGCACGTCGGCGACCCGGTCGCCAGTCATAGGTGCCAGTTCGTCGTCCTGCTGGTCCAGCATCGCCAGCCGGACCGTCTTGCCCCGTTTGACACGCCCGGTATCTGGCTGGAGGGTGCCGGCGATCAGCGCCAGCAGACTGGACTTTCCGGCGCCGTTGGCGCCGACGATGCCGGTGCGTTCACCTGGGCCGATGCGCCATTCGACATCACGCAACACCGGCCGGCGGCCAAACGAGACCGAGACGTCGAGCAGGTCGATAACGTCCTTGCCGAGCCGCGCTGTCGCCAGCTTCGCCAGCTCAACGGTGTTGCGCAGCGGCGGCACGTCGGCGATCAGCTGATTGGCGGCGTCGATCCGGAACCTGGGCTTCGAAGTTCGGGCCGGTGCGCCCCGACGGAGCCACGCCAGTTCCTTGCGCATCAGGTTCTGCCGCTTGGCCTCGGCCGCTGCCGCCAGCCGATCGCGTTCGACACGCTGCAGCACATAGGCCGCGTAACCGCCCTCAAACGGCTCCACGGTGCCGTCGTGCACCTCCCACGTCGTGGTGGCCACCTCGTCGAGAAACCAGCGGTCGTGCGTCACCAACAGCAGCCCGCCAGTGTTGCGGCTCCAGCGTTGACGCAGGTGGCCGGCAAGCCAGGTGATGCCTTCGATGTCAAGGTGATTCGTGGGCTCGTCGAGGGCGATGACATCCCACTCGCCGACCAGCAGCGCGGCCAGCTGCAGCCGTCGCCGCTGGCCGCCGCTGAGGGTGTCGACCGTAGCGTCCCAAGCGATGTCCGAGACGAGCCCATCCACCACCTCGCGGACCTGCGGGTTAGCCGCCCACTGATGCGCGGCCTGATCGCCGACCAGCGTCCAACCGACGGTGCGCTGCCCGTCAAGGGTGTCGGCCTGGCTGAGCGCGCCGACCCGCAAACCGCTGCGCCAGGTGACCCGGCCCGAATCCGGGCGCAGTCGTCCGGTGAGCAAGCCCAGCAGACTGGACTTGCCGTCTCCGTTTCGTCCCACAATGCCGATGCGCGCGCCGTCGCTGATTCCCAGGCTCACCGACTCGAAGACGAACTGAGTCGGGTACGCCAGGTGCACGGCCTCGGCCCCAAGCAGGTGCGCCACTGGGTCAAAGCTAGCGGCGATCGCAAGCGCGGCAAAGCCGGGCGCGGCCGGCCGAAGCCATTGGGGCAGGTTCGCCGATATGCCATGATGTGAACGCTGCCAGGCTGGATGCAGCAGCAATGTTGGTAGGAGCAGCGGTGGATCTGAAATTTTCGGCGGTCACGCGACCCGTCGAGCGTGTGGTGGCCACGGCGCAGAACGGCCTGGAGGTGCTGCGGTTAGGGGGACTGGAGACCGGAAGCGCTCCGTCGCCGTCCCAGATCGTAGAGAGCGTGGCAATGTACAAGCTTCGCCGATACTTTCCGCCGGACAGCCGTCCCGGGCAACCGCCGGCGGGCCCGCCCGTGCTGATGGTGCACCCGATGATGATGTCGGCCAACATGTGGGATGTCACCCGAGAAGACGGCGCGGTCGGAATCTTGCACGCTGCCGGACTGGACCCCTGGGTCATTGACTTCGGTTCGCCGGACAAGGTCGAAGGCGGCATGCGCCGAAATCTGGCTGACCACGTCGTTGCCCTCAGTGAAGCGGTCGACACCGTGAAAGATACCACCGGCCATGACGTCCATCTGGCCGGGTATTCGCAGGGCGGGATGTTCTGCTACCAGGCTGCGGCATTCCGCCGTTCGAAAAACATCGCCAGCATTGTGGCGTTCGGCGCACCGGTGGACACCCTGGCCGCGCTGCCGATGGGGATCCCGGCCAACTGGGGGGCGGCTGCCGCCAATTTTATGGCTGACCATGTTTTCAACCGGTTGGACATCCCAAGCTGGTTGGCGCGCATCGGTTTTCAGATGATGGATCCGTTGAAGACGGCCAAAGCGCGGATCGATTTTCTCCGCCAACTGCACGACCGCGAGGCGCTCCTTCCGCGGGAACAGCAGCGCCGGTTTCTCGAATCAGAAGGCTGGATTGCGTGGTCGGGTCCGGCGGTCTCCGAACTGCTCAAGCAGTTCATCGCGCACAACCGCATGATGACCGGCGGTTTCGCGATCAATGGCCAGCTGGTGACGCTGACCGACATCACGTGCCCGGTGCTGGCGTTCGTCGGAGAGGTCGACGACATCGGGCAACCTGCGTCGGTGCGCGGCATCCAGCGGGCGGCGCCGAATGCTGAGGTGTACGAATACTGCTTGCGCTCGGGGCATTTCGGCTTGGTCGTTGGTAGCAAGGCGGCGCAGCGGACCTGGCCGACCGTTGCCGAATGGGTGATGTGGATCTCCGGGGGCGAAGACAAGCCGGCAGGGATCGTGCCGATGGCCGATCAGCCGCCCGAACACACCAACAGCGGCGTCGCATTCAGCTCCCGGATCCTGCACGGTGTGGGCGAGGCGTCCGAGGCGGCGCTGGCACTCGCCCGCGGGGCCGCCGACACCGTCTTCGCGGCGAATAGATCGATGCGCACGCTGGCGATCGAAACCGTCCGTACGCTGCCCCGCCTGGCCCGGCTGGGCCAGATCAACGACCACACCCGGATTTCGCTGGGCAGGATCATCGGCGAGCAGGCACACGACGCCCCGCAGGGCGAATTCTTCTTGTTCGACGGGCGCGTCCACACCTATGAGGCCGTGAACCGCCGAATCGATAACGTCGTCCGCGGCCTGATCCAGGTGGGAGTGCGGCAAGGCGAGCATGTGGGTGTTCTGATGGAAACACGCCCCAGTGCACTGGTCGCCATCGCCGCGTTGTCCCGGCTGGGCGCAGTTGCCGTGCTGATGCAACCCGACAGTGATCTGGCTGCGGCTGCCAGGATTGGTAAAGTGACCGAGATCATCACGGATCCAACAAATCTGGACACCGCGCGGCAATTGCCCGGCCATGTTCTGGTGCTCGGTGGCGGTGAGTCACGCGATCTGGACCTGCCCGAGGACGCCGACGTCATCGACATGGAGAAGATCGACCCGGACGTTGTCGAGCTGCCGGCGTGGTATCGGCCGAATCCCGGTCTGGCCCGGGATCTGGCGTTCATCGCGTTCACCACGGCCGGTGGCGAGCTCGTCGCCAAGCAGATCACCAACTACCGGTGGGCTCTATCGGCGTTCGGAACCGCCTCGACCGCGGCTCTCGGGCGCGCCGACACCGTCTACTGCCTCACGCCGTTACACCATGAGTCCGGGCTGCTGGTCAGCCTCGGCGGCGCCGTCGTCGGCGGTGCTCGCATCGCGCTGTCCCGTGGCCTGCGCCCCGACCGGTTCGTCGCCGAGGTACACCAGTACGGCGTGACCGTCGTCTCCTACACCTGGGCCATGCTGCGCGACGTGATCGACGATCCGGGGTTTGCGTTGCACGGTACTCACCCGGTGCGGTTGTTCATCGGCTCGGGAATGCCAACCGGGCTGTGGCAGCGCGTCACTGACGTGTTCGCGCCCGCTCATGTTGTCGAGTTCTTCGCCACCACCGACGGGCAGGCAGTGCTGGCCAACGTGTCCGCAGTCAAGATCGGAAGCAAGGGTCGCCCGCTGCCCGGTGGTGGGGATGTCGAGCTCGGCGCCTACGATGCCGACCACGATCTGATCCTCGAAGACGCCCGCGGATTCGTCCAAGTCGCCGCCGCCAGCCAACCCGGAGTGCTGCTCGCCCAGCCCCGCGGACCGATCGATCCGACCGCCTCGGTCAAACGCGGAGTCTTCGCTCCTGCCGACACTTGGATATCGACCGAGTACCTGTTCCGTCGCGACGCCGACGGCGATTACTGGCTGCTGGGACGGCGCGGCGCGGTAATCCGCACCACGCGTGGGATCGTCTACGTTGAGCCGATCAACGACGCGCTGGGCTTCATTCGCACGGTTGACCTTGCGGTGACCTACGAGGTGTCGGTGCGCGGCCGGCATGTCGCGGTGTCGGCCGTGACGCTGCAACCGGGCGCGACCGTGACGGCGGCAGATCTGACGGAAGCATTGGCGGACATGCTGATTGGGGTGGGGCCCGACATCGTGCACGTCGTCCCGCAGATCGCACTGAGCGCCAGCTACCGTCCCACGGTCAGTGCCCTGCGCGCGGCCGGCATGCCCAAGCCCGGGCGTCACGCATGGTATTTCGACCCGGTCAGTAACCAGTTCCGGCGGTTGACGGCAGCGGTCCGAACAGAGCTCTCCGGCGCGCACTGATAGGCACAGCAATGATCGACGAAACGCTGTTGAGCATCTTGGTCTGTCCTGCCGACCGAGGCCCGCTGCTACTGGTCGACCAGGCGGAAGGGGGAGTGCTGTACAACCCGCGGCTGCGGCGCGCCTACCGCATCGAGGACGGCATCCCGGTGCTGCTGATCGATGAGGCGGTTGAGGTCAGCGATTCCGAGCATACCCGCCTCATGGCGAGGGCCAATCCGGCAGCTCCCCGGTGAGATATCGCTGCAGGTTCGGCGCGATGGTCTCGGCAATCTGCCGCACAGGCAGCGACGCGAACGGTTCGAGCCCGATGATGTAGCGCGCCACCATCACGCCCACAAGTTGCGATGCGACGAACTGGATACGGACGATTCCGCTCCCCGGTGGTTTATCGACGCGTCCGCCCACCTCGACCGCAATCACTTCTTCCACGAACGATCGAAAGAGGTTCACCTCCGAGCCGGTCAAAATCGACCGCAGCGTGGCGATGATCCCCGCCCCCATCTCGGAGTCCCACAGCGGCAACAGCAGCGACGGCAGATGATAGCCGAGTTCGTCGACCGGCACTTCGCGTAGCGGGCCAATGACGTCCATCGGGTCGATGGGGATGCGGACGGCGGCAGCGAACAGCTGCTCCTTGGTGCCGTAGTAGTGATGCACCAGCGCGGCATCCACACCCGCCGCCGCGGCCACCGCCCGAATCGACGTCTTATGAATTCCGTTGCGTGCGAACAACTCCCGTGCGCAGGCTAGGATCCGCTCGCGGGTATCGGAGCTGCCCGGCGGGCGCCCACGGCGTCTGCGCACGGCATTGGCGACCACTGGCTCAACCGGTCCGGCGCCGTAGCGTCACCGCGGCCAGGCACAGCGCCGCGAGCGCAAAGCCCAGCACTACAACCATGTCGCGGACCGCGATGCCGGTCAGCTCGGAATGCGCGCCCACCTGCTGGAGTGCCTCCAGCGCGTAGCTTGCGGGCATGACGTTGCTGATCCACTGCAGCCATGTCGGCATCAGCGCTCGAGGGACGATGATACCGGCCAGCAGCAACTGCGGCACCATGACTAACGGTATGAACTGCACGGCTTGGAATTCGGTGCGCGCGAACGCACTACACAGCAGGCCCAGCCCCACGCCCAGCACAGCGTTGATGATCGCAATGACGAATACCCACATGGGGCTACCCGCAGTGCCGAAGCCGAGGAACCAAAACGACACGGCGCAAGCCAGCACGGCTTGGGCCGCCGCCGCGATCGAGAATGCGGTCCCGTAGGCGATCAGCAGGTCGAGCCGGCGCAGCGGAGTGGTCAGGATCCGCTCGAGCGTTCCGGAGGCGCGTTCGCGCTGCATCGTTATCGACGTGATGATGAACATCAAGAAGAGCGGGAAAAGCCCCAGCAGGATCAGGCAGGCGTTATTGAACGGCGACGGGGTGCCCGGGCGGTGTGGGGCGTTCTCGAACATGAAGTACATCAGGGTGATCACCAGAACCGGCACCAGCAGAATCATTGCGACGCTGCGGCGGTCGGCGGCCAGCTGACGCAGAATCCGCGCTGTCGTGGCGGCGTAAGCCTGTAGCCCTATCCGGCTTGGCGCTGCTCGGCGCTGCGTTTGATGATGGACAGAAACGCTTCCTCCAGTGACGCGCATCCGGTGTCCTCTCGTAGTTGGGTCGGTGTGGTGTGGGCGACCAGGTGACCGTCCCGCATCAGCATCAGGTCGCCGCAGTGGTCGGCTTCGTCCATCACATGGCTAGAGACCAACAGCGTGGTCCCGTCTCGCGCGAGGTCGTGAAACTGCTCCCAGAGATCTGCTCGCAGCACCGGGTCCAAACCGACTGTGGGTTCGTCGAGCACCAAGAGCTCAGGCCGGCACACGAGCGCGCACGCCAGTGAGGCTCGGGTGCGCTGACCGCCGGAGAGATTGCCGCAGTACGCCGCGCGGTGATCGGTCAGCCCCACCCGCTCGATGGCATCGTCGGCGGTGCCGAGGTCGACGCCGTACAGCGACGCGAAGTAGCGCACGTTGTCGACGATTCGTAAGTCGTTGTAGATCGTCGGGTCCTGCGGCATGTATCCGACGCGTCGGCGCAGCCCGGCTGACCCGGCGGGACGACCCAATACCGTGACGGTGCCCGAGGTCACGATCTGAGTGCCGACGATGCACCGCATCAGCGTGGTCTTGCCGCAGCCGGACGGGCCCAGTAGTCCGGTGATGGCGCCGCGGGCAATCTGCACCGAAAAGTTATGCAGTGCTGGGCGCTTGCCGCGAATCACGCGCAAGTGATCAATGTCGACGGCTGTTTCGGCGCCGGCCGAAAGCAATTCATCACTGGATGAAGTCATCATATGATGAATATCCGCCCCTGGTGCGGCTCTGTCAAGAGCCGAGTTCGATGGTGGTGACCCGCTGCGCCCAGCTCCACCGAGCTTGCGATCACCACGGTGCAGAATCTGTGCGATGAGTGCGGAGCAACTGGCGGTCGATCCGGTCGCGGCCGCGCGCC